>CAVUMJ010000436.1:0-4200 GCA_963741375.1 uncultured Pseudomonadota bacterium | reverse complement strand
AAGAAATGAGCTTTGGCAATTGACTCATAAGTTTCCAAATCAATATAACCTTTTTTTAAAGCAATATCGGCATGTTCAACATTAGGATAGGTTAAACCGAAAAATTTATGGAATGAACTATTGGTATTGATCCATCCAATTCTAAAATTACCGAGCGGAGTGATATCGTCTCCCCGATGAATTTTTTCTCCGGCACCGTTGCGGCCTATAGCGATATTATCCAGCACCACTAAAGTTTTATCACCTTTCTTGACTTCTATACTTAATTTTTGGGTATCTACCAAAATCCAAATATCAGAATCAGCGAAACTGATGTTAGGCAAAATGAAAAAGCAAATCAACCAGACAATCAATAATTTTTTTCGAAACATAAACAAACTATAATAAGAAACTTGGTGTATTTAAAATCTTTCAATTGTCGCACTTAGGGTAACACATGCAGATCATAACCTATAACACTTCGCCCTTCGATGATCAAAAATTGGGCACATCAGGTTTACGAAAAAAAGTTAGAGTTTTTAAACAAGCCCACTATTTGGAGAATTTTGTTCAGTCCATATTCAATAGTTTAGATGATTTTCAGGGGAAATCCCTAGTTTTGGGGGGGGATGGCCGATATTTTAACAGACAGGCTATCCAAATTATCATCAAAATAGCTGCAGCTAATGGTATTGGCGAATTGATTATAGGCCAAGGCGGGCTTTTATCTACGCCGGCAGCTTCCAACATTATCCGGAAATATCAGGCATTCGGCGGCGTCGTGTTGTCGGCAAGCCATAACCCAGGCGGGCCGGAGGAAGATTTTGGCATTAAATATAATGCCGGAAATGGCGGACCGGCGCCGGAAAAATTAACGGATGCGATTTATGAAAACACTAAAACGATTAGTCATTACCTGATTGCAGAATTCGATGATATTAATTTGGATGTCATCGGCGAACAACAAATTGAAAATTTAAAAATACGAGTTATTGATTCGGTGGCGGATTATGCTGAATTAATGGTAAAAATATTTGATTTCGACTTAATCAAACAAAGTATTGCAAATGGTTTGATCACATTAAGTTTTGACGCTATGCACGCCATTACCGGCCCTTATGCCAGAAAAATCTTTGAAGATATGTTAGGCGCGGCGCCCGGTTCAGTTTTCAACGCTATACCTCTGGAAGATTTTGGAGGCGGGCATCCTGACCCTAATATGGTGCATGCTCATGAATTGACGGAAATTATGTTTGGCCCCAACCCTCCAACTTTGGGAGCGGCGTCAGACGGCGATGGCGACCGGAATATGGTTATGGGCGCCAATATTTTTGTGACTCCTAGTGATAGTTTGGCAATTATGGCTGCAAATGCTAAATTGATTCCGGCTTATAGCAAAGGCATTAGCGGCGTAGCGCGTTCCATGCCGACCAGTCAAGCGGTTGACAGGGTGGCAAGCAGCCTGAATTTGAATTGTTACGAAACACCTACCGGCTGGAAGTTCTTTGGTAATTTACTGGATGCAGACAAGATTACCTTGTGCGGTGAAGAAAGTTTTGGCGCGGGTTCAAACCATGTCAGAGAAAAAGATGGTTTGTGGGCAGTGTTGTTCTGGTTAAACCTGATTGCCCGAAAACGCCAATCCATTGCCGAGATTGTTCATGAGCACTGGCAAAAATTTGGCCGCGACATTTATAGCCGGCACGATTACGAAGCAGTGGATTCCGGCATTGCAAATAATATTTTTGTCCACTTGCGCAGTCAGCTTGAAACTCTGCCGGGTAAAAGCTGGGATGAGTTTACCGTAAAATATGCCGATGAGTTTAGCTATGTCGATCCAATTGATCATAGTGTTAGTAATCATCAGGGTATACGTATTGGTTTTGTTGATGGCTCCAGAATTGTCTTCAGACTGTCCGGTACTGGAACAGTGGGCGCCACAGTTAGGATTTATCTGGAAAAATACCAGCGTGACAGTGCTAAGCAAAATGAAGACGCACAAATTGCTTTAGCTAAATTGATTGATATTGCCGAGCAGCTAAGTCAGCTTAAAGACGTGACCGGTCGCACCGCTCCAACTGTGATTACCTGATATTTTTGTGAAGTCAGCTCTTTGCGTTATAAAGAGCTGACTTTAAATGCAACTATTCTGCGTGGAATAGGCTGAAATAAAGGCTGTGAAAGAATTTTGATTTTATTGCGTAGATGAGTAAAGCGGCAGCGAAACCCATCTTTTTAGATCATTTCAGTTAACTGCTTGGCAGATCAAGTGTGGCTTTTTCTTTTTGGATTAGCCAATCCAAAATCAAGGCATAACTGGTTGCCAGTAATGTTGGGCCAATAAATACCCCAATAAATCCAAAAGCCAGCAAGCCGCCAAAAATACCGAATACGATTAATATAAAGGGTAGCTCCACTTCACGGCTAATCAAAATAGGCCGCAGCCAGTTATCAATTGTTCCGACGAAAAGTGAAAACCAAACCGCAATGAAAATTGCCCAGCCATTTTCACCGATCAGAAAAAACCAAATGCTGATAGGTAACCACAATAATGTGCCGGCATTTGGGATAATCATTAAAAAGAAAGAGATCACTCCCAGGATAAAAGCATAGGGAACACCTGCAATCATCAGGCCCATTATAGAAGCTAAAGCCTGTACCAGGGCAGTACCGAGAATGCCATAAACCACAGCGCGTAAGCTGGAGCGTATGATGTTCAGAATTCGCTGGGTTTGTTCGCCCGCCAATCGTTGGATGGCAAGCACTAAATGTTGGGAGACATCTTCACCGTCTCGATAAAAAAAGTACAATACCAGAAGACTAAGGCCCATATGCACCAAACCTCCTGCCAAATCCAGACTTTGATTTAATACCCAACTACTGGCGCTGAGTGCATATTGGCGGCCCAGACTTACAAAGCGGCTGGAGTCTTCTCCAAATTTTTGCCAGGTTTGGCTGGCGTAATTACCAATTATCGGCAGTTTTTGTAGCCAATCGGGTGGAGCCGGCCAGTTGTGGGCGGATTGATTGAACCATTGTAATAGATGATTGATATCATCGCTAAAGCTGAGGGTTGCAGCAACAAACGGAGCTAACAGCACAATGCTCATGGGAATGACCATACAGCTTGCCGCCCAATCCGGACTTAAATTTAAACTGCGAAGTTTTGCATATAGCGGCCAGGTCACATAGCAAAGTATGGCTGCCCACAACAGATCGAATATAAATGGCTGTAAGACTTGATAGCAAGTCGACAATAAAATCAAAAGTGCAGCAAGGCTGGCTAATTTTTCTAAACTTAAACCTGAAGTAAACATATTGGTAGTCAACATTACTGAACTAAATTAAAGACTTTGAGTTAATTGTAAATGGTTGGTTACAATAAGCCTTAAACTTATACATAGTAAGCTATTAAATATGACTTTAATATGACGATGAACGAATTAATCCGGATTTGGAGATATCATGGCAATTTTATTTGAATGCAATGATTCAAGTGTTTCAATATGTCTATAATTATCAAAACTTTAAATTCAGATTGAAGGACTCTTTAAAAATTGTACTCTGTGAGTGCGAACGGATAATTTTTAAATGTTCCTTTTTAAACAAATTTTAAGATTATGACTTTGATACGATGAACGTGGACAAGACTTTTATACCTTTGAACATTGCAGTACTGACAGTTTCTGATTCCAGAAATGAAATTAATGATATTTCCGGACAAACTTTAGTGCAGGGTTTAACACTGGCCGGCCATATACTTTATGAAAAGGAAATTGTTCCGGATAACATTTATCAGATTCGCGCTATAGTTAGTGAATGGATTGCAAACCCGGAAGTTAATGCGATTATTTCTACAGGTGGAACAGGTGTGACAGGAAGAGACGGTACGCCGGAAGCGGTTCTGCCCTTATTGGACAAGCAGCTGGAAGGTTTTGGTGAGATCTTATCTTAAACAGCACTTGCAAAAGGGGCACGTCGCAAAGTTTAATCAAATAGTTATTCGGGATACGCTTTATCGGCCATTTACGCGAAAGCACATTTACCTTGAACGTCCCGCAGTGGATCTCCAGGTCTGCAATTTGAATTTTTCCCAACCAAGAAAACTGAATCGGAAAATACTGTTCTTTCATTGTCTGATGCCGGTTTGCGTTCTCCATTCAGTTGCATGGCCTGCCGTCTGATTCCTGATATGCACCTATGCGCAAGCACGGATGCGTT
>CAVUMJ010000435.1:0-10263 GCA_963741375.1 uncultured Pseudomonadota bacterium | reverse complement strand
ACACATCCCTAAATCCATCGCTATTTTTAGCCCGGTAGGGTGGGCACGCTTTTTGTGCCCACGAGGATTTAAAGCTGTTGCCTTCGAATGGTGGGCAGAAAAGCATTGCCCACCCTACAATTTGATAGAAATACGCACTAAAGCCGTCATTCGGATTTATAAACCAATGACCGCAACGGGTCGAACTTTGCCTTTCACTATTGAATTTTGTTTTCTGTTGCTTCCCCTTAAAATTACTGCACCAAAAACTCAGAAAAAAACACATCCCTAAATCCATCGCTATTTTTAGATTTAGTCAATAAATCAGTAATGACCTGCTTGGACTTAACGCGCAATGCCTCGCGTTGCTCCATGGTTTGTATGTCTGCTACATGCATGCCGCTCAGCATCATGATCATTTCATTGCGTAAAATCGGCATAACTTTTTTTACTTTTTCGACGTGTTCAGCGCCCTCCACCAGTAATTGCACATTAATCATCAGATAATGTTTAGCTTCGGCCAGATTAACTGTAAATTTTGGTTTCATTTCGACGTATTCGATAACCGGGCCGGCGCTTTCGTCGGGTTTGGCTTCTTCGGAATTTGCCCAGCCAAGAATTGGCGGAAGTGATAACGCGATTAATAAAAAAAATTTATGCACTTGATTTCCTCATATAATAAACGGCGACTAACGACAAGTATATTCCATTTTTTTTGATTGATACTATGAAACAACTTGCAATAGGACGGGTAATGATAGACATTGCCGGTCAAAGCTTATCCTCTCTGGATAAGGAAAAAATTTCTCATCCCAATACCGGCGGGTTGATCCTGTTTTCCAGAAACTATGAAAATCCGGAGCAAATTTCCGCATTAATTAAACAAATCCGCCAATCCCGTTCCGGCGATATTTTGATTGCGGTTGATCAGGAAGGCGGCAGAGTGCAGCGGTTTCAGCAGGGATTGACCCGTTTGCCTCCTGCCGCCAGTTATGATGACGCGGATTTAGCTCATTCAGCCGGTTGGCTGATGGCTACGGAAATGCTGTCTTTAGGAGTGGATTTCAGTTTTGCGCCGGTGCTGGATGTAGATTGCGGCGTTAGTGAAATTATTGGTAACCGCTCGTTTTCGCAAGACCATCAAAAGGCCGCGGATTTAACGTCGGCATTCCGGTATGGAATGAAATCCGCCGGCATGTCGGCTACCGGCAAGCATTTTCCCGGACATGGCGCGGTGGCTTTAGACTCTCACCTCAGTCTGCCAATTGACGACAGGGATTTCGCCGCCATTAATGATAAAGATTTATGGCCTTTTCAGCGCTTGATTGATGAGGGCCTGGAAGCTGTGATGCCTGCGCATGTGGTCTATCCGCAAGTCGATAAATATCCGGCAGGCTTTTCTGAAATTTGGTTGCAAAAAGTATTGCGCCAGCAGCTTAATTTTGATGGAGTCATTTTTAGTGACGACCTCAGCATGGAAGGCGCTGCCGGCATAGGCAGTTTTCAAGAAAGAGCCGGTCTGGCTATTCAAGCAGGATGTGATATGGTGCTGGTCTGTAATAATCCTTCTGCAGCTGAATTGGTGCTGGATAGTTTAAAATTCCAATCCGGCAGACGTCACCAGCACAGATTGAATAATATGCTGGCGCAAAGTCGGGTGGACCGTCAGGAATTATTGAGTTCCGACAAATGGCAACAACTTTCAAAGAAAATCATCCAGATTAGTGAAGCGTATGCTTGAAGAAATTAAACAGATTGAAAAACAGGCCTTATGCCTGTTTACTGAACAACAAGTAGAAGCTGCGCTGGATGCTTTAGCGGTTGCCATTACCGAAAAGTTAAAGGATGCCAACCCGCTGGTTTTATGTGTGATTAACGGCGGCATCATTGCAACCGGTAAATTACTGCCGCGTTTAAATTTCCCACTTAATTTGGATAGTATCAACGCCAGCAGATACCGGAATACCACTTCCGGCATGGAGGTGCATTGGCTTTACAAGCCTATTATGCCTTTAAAAGACCGCACCGTATTAATCATTGATGACATTCTGGATGAAGGCCATACATTAAAAGCCATAGTCGACTATTGCCGTGAACAGCACCCAAAAAACGTCTATACCGTGGCTTTGCTGGATAAAAAGCTTGAAATAAAAAAACCTATCCAGGCTGATTTTGTCGGTCTGAAGGTGGACAATCATTACCTTTTTGGTTATGGCATGGACTATAAAGGTTATCTTAGAAATGCAGCCGGAATCTTTGCCTGCAAGGAAATTTTATGACAACAGCAATCATCGGCGGCACTGGCCTGACCAGAATTGCCGAATTAAACATTATCGAAAAACGAAAACTGGCAACCACTTTTGGCGAACCTTCCGCAGAGTTTGTCCTAGCTGAATTGCACGGGAATCCGCTGGTATTTCTTGCCAGACATGGAGACCCGCATCGGATTCCGCCGCATAAAATAAATTACCGGGCAAACATTTGGGGATTAAAACAACTTGGCGTCAGCAACATTATTGCAGTTGCCGCTGTGGGCGGCATCAGTTCCGACATGCTGCCCGGCCATATTGCCATACCGGACCAGATTATCGATTATAGTTACGGCAGAGAGCATAGTTTTTTCTCTGACGATTTGCAACATGTCACCCATATTGATTTTTCTTATCCTTATACGGAAAAGTTACGCAAACGTCTTCTCGACGCTGCTGCCCATGCCGGTGTTATGGTATCTAGTTATGGTGTCTATGGCTGTACTCAAGGCCCTAGACTGGAAACCGCAGCCGAAATCAAACGCATGGCGCAGGACGGTTGCGATCTGGTAGGAATGACCGGTATGCCTGAAGCCAGTCTAGCCAAGGAATTGGATATGGCTTATGCCAATATTTCCGTAGTAGCCAACTGGGGAGCTGGTATTATTGAAGGCGAAATTACCATGCCTGAAATTGAAGCCAATCTTGAACGAGGCATGAAAAACGCTATGGCTATTTTAAATGCGGCCTTAAAATCAGCCGAATGATTAACTTGAAAAATTGAGTTCCGGCGTGGTCTGCCTTGCACCGGAACTCAATCAATATCATAATCAGTTAAGAGGAGTTAATCAGATTACTTTCACGCCAATGTCATCGGCACAACTGTATTTTGTGCCGATTTCAGCTATATTTATTTTTGATTGCCTTTATTATGCAGCGCGTCATTGCGATAAGCCGAGTTGCTTGAGTCTTCTGCAATGGCTTTTTGGGCTGAAGCATATTTGTCATGCTCTGAATTTTTAACCATATAGATGGCGCCTGCAAACAATACGACTGCAATACCTATATAGAGCCAAAAATTATCTTTTTCTTGAACTTCACTCATGTTATACCTTCCTTATTGTTAGTTTGAATGCACTGAACAAATAGATTCAGCGTGAGAAAATGATACTAAAGTCGTATGTATTTTTTTTGATTTACATCAATAATATTGCTGATTTATGCCAAATTACCCGCGTCGACGCTTTATCAAACAATTTGGGCTTTACTTGTCGGCGCAATGGATGGGTTTTTTCAAAATCAAGAACCTGCAAGCCAGTGATAACCCTGTACTGACGAACAATTCCGATTACCTCAATACGATTACCCGGCTGTTTGGCGCTCAAACTATTTGCGAAACCGGTCAAATCAAAATTACCGCTCCGGCAATTGCTGAAGATGGCGCGGTGGTGCCGGTATCGGTCAGCAGTGAAATGAATCATATTTCCAAAATTTATTTATTGGTTGAAAAAAACCCGGCGCCATTGACCGCAGAATTTTCTTTTATTGAGGACGCGGCGGTTTATTTTTCAACGCATATCAAAATGGCGGAGAGCAGTCAGATTATAGTGATTGCCCAAACGGACAACCAACTATTCAAATCAGCAGCTTGGGTGCAGGTAGTTCAGGGTGGATGTGGATCGGGATAAAATCATGACGCCAACCCGAATAAGGCTTGCGATATGACTTGTCTGCCACGAAATAACACCAATTCCCGCCAAGCCAGATCATCAGGGCAAAAATGCTGTTTCATAACCTGGCTATGCTCCCTCCGTTCTTGGTAATTGTTAGTCATGGCCCAAAGTTGGTGATCGCGCAATAAAATCTCAAACAGCCTATCGGTACTGTATGTACCGAATTCCAGCGTAATAAAACAGCTGTGACTATTCATTAAGGCATGCCAGAGATAATCCAGTAATCCCAGTTTTGGCACTGAACTGGATGTTCCGGCTAATGGCAATGTCACGGAGTCACCGTACCATTTCTGCGCCACCGTGGCTCCAGCGCCAAGTGGCGGATGGTCGCAGATAATTTCGCCGTAACCGTATGAACCCAGACCGGTATGTAAATCGATCACAGCCAAACGTCTTTCCTGCAACCGGTAATGCCGGTTTAAAGCTTCGCATACCAGACGTCCATGCGCCGGTTCCTGGCCTCCATAAAATGGCCCGTTTGGGTCTATATATTGACCGCCGCTAATGGCCTTTTCCAGAGCTATTCTACCGTGTTCCTGTAAATATGCGCTGAACGCCGCTTGTCTTTCCGCGTAGTCCGCATTGAAAAACATGCTACGTAAATGTAAATAATTTGGGTTTTCCGGTAAGGGCAATGAAAAGTCAACAGCATTTCGATTTAAATCTACGCCGTTGGCGTCGCAACGCCTTAACCAGGCGTAGCCCCAAGGCGTCAAAGCGTGAATCAGCAATATTGCTGTATTCGCTGACGGTAAAACAAATCCGGCGCCAAGTTGACGTAATAAATCAATTTGAATAGCGCTACCGGCAAATCCCTCAATACCGTGGGTACCGGCAATCATGACTAATACATTTTTAGCATGAACATCCCCTATCCACACGCTATCAGTAATCAACTCCTCGCCATCAGGGCCTTTGCCGTCACATGAAAATGCCTTATGCTGAAAAGCCGTGTTCAATTTATTCAATTGTTCCAACCATTCTTGCCTGGCAATGGCGTAACTGGCAGGAAAAAACCTGGCGTCGAAATCACCTAATGAGAACAGTGGCATATCCCTCCCCTTTTATTTTTATTATAGATACCTGCATTTGCAGTGTTCAGGCTTAGCTATTTTTATCAATTTAATTCCCTATAGCAAATTTTGTGTTAAATCCTGACATTCTTTGCAACAACATTGTTAATTCCCGGACGAATTAATCGGCCGGCTATATTGGTTTGATGCATTCTGCTTGAACACTGGTTGGCATCATAGTGGAAGACGTACTTAAGTTGACTTTCAAACCTGACACTATACTGGCTTTGCTTGATAATCTGGATTTTATTCGGAACTTTACTGTCCAAATTTTTAATAAATTCCATATAAGCATTAATACGGATAGGCTGGTTTTATCAGAAAGAGCATCATTTGATTTTGCTTAATCCTAGGAGGCTGTCCGAGAATAGGAGCCAGCTTATAGGGCGCAACAGGCGCTAGCCGAATTGCGCCGTATGTTGGCCTTCGATCATCCGGCGTATTACGCTTCGCTAATACGCCCTATGGCCCTAAGGTTTTCTATTCTCGGACAGCCTCCTAGTTAGCGCATTGTTGCTGTAGCGGACGGAAATTGCTAGCTACTCTTGGAGCGAAATGTATCGATATGAGTTTAGAGTTCACAATTTACGCTACAACTCAAATTAACAGTTGTCGTTGCAATCATTATTTATCATTGAGGAGGCTTTATGTTCGCCACTTGGATTCTTGTTGCAGATAGCTGCCGTGCCCGTTTTTTCTCGATGCACAGCCGGAATGAGTCTTTATCGGAGTTGGAGGATATGGTGCATGGCGAGAGATAATTAATGAAAGCAATGATATTGGAGCGGCTTGGTAGTATCGTTGAAAACCCAACACCATTAAAACTCATTGATATGTCTGCTCCTGAACCTGCAGAACATCAAGTGTTAATTAAGATCTCAACTTGTGGTGTCTGCCACACTGAATTGGATGAAATTGAAGGACGTACGCCACCGCCCCGTTTACCGGTGACGCCGGGTCATCAAGTTGTAGGCACGGTCGTTGAAACAGGCCGGGAAGTTAGCACTATCAAAATTGGCGACAGGGTTGGAGTCGCCTGGATTTTCTCGGCTTGCGGAAATTGCCGGTTCTGTCGGTCCGGGCTTGAAAATCTTTGCCCGGCTTTTATGGCGACAGGTCGTGACGCCAATGGCGGATACGCGCAATTTATGACTATTGCAGAAAATTTTGCATTTTTGATTCCACCCGGATTCACTGATTTGCATGCGGCTCCGTTACTTTGCGCGGGTGCAATCGGTTACCGTTCTTTAATGTTGTCAGGCATCACTAATGGACAACGGCTTGGGTTGACAGGCTTTGGAGCTTCTGCCCATCTGGTTTTAAAAATGGCGGCATATCTTTATCCTGCGACTGAAATCTTTGTATTTGCCAGAAATTTAGAAGAAAGAGAATTTGCCCAGTCCCTTGGCGCTGCATGGACCGGTGATACTTTTGAACGGTCTCCGGTAAAACTTGACAGTATCATTGACACCACTCCCGCCTGGGAACCGGTTATGGAAGCTCTTGCCAATCTGGAAGCCGGCGGCAGGCTTATCATTAACGCTATTCGTAAGGAAAACGACAAGCAGTGCTTGCTGAACCTTGATTATTCAATCCATCTTTGGCACGAAAAACAGCTAAAGACGGTTGCCAATATTACCCGTAGTGACGTTAATCAGTTTTTGAAGCTGGGGGCAGAAATGCATATTCAGCCTGAAGTGGAAGTTTATAGTCTTGACCAGGCTAATCAAGCCCTGTTTGAATTAAAAACCGGCAGAATTAAAGGCGCAAAAGTACTGGTTATTGACTAATTGCATTAGTATCCCGGCATCTTAAACCTGCTATGTCAAAAGTAGGAGGCTGTCAGAGAATAGAAAACCTACTGCTAAAAAGCCCTTTTGGTCATATTTTCCGCGCATTTTCGTTCAATAGGGCAACTATTGTGCCTCAAATGCGCAAAAAATCTGACTCAAAAGGCGGTTCCTATTCTCGGGCTACCTCCTAGCGGCCTGGAATATCACTCTATTTTAATATCCCGGAATCCATATTAGACAAAGTTGCTATCTGTTTGCCTAAGCTTAAATTTAGGACTCGTAATAGTCAAAACACCTTTGCTGTATCCGCCGGACTGGCAAAACATAGATTAATAGAGATGCTTTGATTACGGCAAAACTCAAATGCAGATTTTATTTTGGCAAAATAAAAAATATTATTTCAGATATTGCACAAACTCTTGTTCGGCCTCTAACCAGTCATCCATCTCATGACCCGGTTCAAAATTTCTGCTTTCAGCTTTGTAATAAGCGCGCTCGGCAATTTTAGCGTCATCATCCGGAAGTCTGATAGGCTCTTCGGATTCGCTGCTATAGGTTTCTTTCTGTTTTTTTAGAACTGCAACCATGTTCCACCTCTCTTAAAGTAATGGTATTAACAAGAATTATTCAAAAATAGCTGGTTTATTATGAGGTAGAAGACAATAAATGCTATTCGTACGATTACTTAATTGCTCTTTTTTGGTTAATAGCAGTTAAGTATCGATTGAGATTTAAAATTCTCCTTGTCTATTAAACGGTATGGTTTCAAAATTACTGCTTCAAACAAGCTGTTAGGTTTATAAATTTATGGCAAGTACGCTGCTGGTGGTTGATGATCTTTCCGATTGGGGTCCATACTACCCAAGCGATCAAGTTATCAGCTTTGAAGATTATCTTTCTTCAATAAAAAACGAAGGCAATCAACGGATCAGGATTATTAATCTTTGCAGCAGTTATGCCTATTTAGCGGATGGTTACTATTGTTCGTTGCTGGCGGAAGCCCGGAATCATCATGTCATACCCTCTCTTAAAGTCATTAACGATCTGGGTAAAGATGCGTTGTACCGTTTGCAAATGGAAGACTTCAGTCAGGCTTTATCGCGGGTGATGAAACATCAATACGCCGGTAAGGATGTAAAACTTTATAGTTATTTTGGCAGTACGCCGGACACTGAGTTTCAAGAATTAGCCAGAAGATTATTTGAGCGATTTCCCTGTCCGGTGCTTGAAATTTCTCTACAATATCAACAGCAATGGCAAATCAATGATTTAAAAGCAATTTCACATAAGGACTTGACTGATGAAATGCAAACCTTGTTTGCAGATGCACTGGATAAATTTAGCAAAAAAGTCTGGCGTAAGAGCCGTACCCGCAAAAACTCGCGCTATGATCTGGCGGTATTGGTGAATCCCTCAGAAACCCTGCCGCCAAGCAATCGGGGAGCATTAAAAAAATTCATCCATATCGGCAGCCAAATGGGCATAGATGTCGAGTTGATTAATCAAAACCATTATGCCCGCATCCCGGAATTCGATGGCTTGTTCATCCGTGAAACCACAGCAATTGATCACCATACCTATCGATTTGCCAAAAAAGCTGAAGCAGAGGGCTTAATGGTCATAGATGACCCTACATCCATCCTGCGTTGCGCTAACAAAGTATATCTTGCGGATTTATTTAGGACACATCGAGTACCGACTCCGAAAACCTGGATTTTACATAAGGGCAATGCCGCTCAGCTTAATCAATTGGAGGTGGATGCCGGCTATCCGGTTGTTATTAAAATTCCCGACGGTTCATTTTCTCGCGGCATAGCAAAAGTGAATAACCGGGAGGAACTGGAACTTAAGGTCAATGAATTATTCGCACAGTCCGCTTTGTTGCTTGCCCAGGAGTTTCTTTATACCGAATTTGACTGGCGTATCGGCATCTTTAACAATAAGGCTTTATACGCTTGCCGGTATTTCATGGTTAAAAACCACTGGCAAATATACAAACATGGCGGCAAACGTATCGATAGCGGCAGCTTTTTGACCTTACCCACTTTTGAAGTGCCCAAAGCCGTTTTGGATGCTGCAATTAGATCCACTCAATTTATAGGCAATGGTTTGTATGGGGTGGATGTCAAGGAAATAAACGGGAAAGGTTATGTGATAGAAGTTAACGACAATCCCAATATTGATAGCGGCGTAGAAGATAAATATTTGGGTGATGAATTGTACCGTGTCATCATGACCGAATTTTTGCGGCGCCTGGATGATCGTAGTAAAGGCCTGGTTTAAAAGATGAATGATCTTGATGTGCTATGCATTGGCCACGCCAGTTTTGATTTGGTTTTTTCCGTATCCCGTCACCCTGCTGCCGATGAAAAAACCTTTGCCGATTCGATGATTAGTTGCGGCGGAGGACCTGCCGCCAATGCTGCAGTTTGTGTCGCCAGGTTAGGCTTAAAAGCGGCTTTCTGCGGTTATCTTGGCAATGATGTCTATGCGGAAAAGCATTTGCAGGAATTTCAAGCTGAACAGGTCAATAGTAGTTTTGTCGTGAGAGGCGAGTACCCTACCCCGCTGTCGGTGGTGCTGGCAAAACCGGATGGCAAACGCAGCCTGGTGAATTACAAAGCGGAAACTAAAGCTTTGCCGGCTGATAGTGTCGATTTGATCGATTGTCAGCCTAAAGTTGTCTTGTTTGACGGTCATGAGCCGGACATTTCCTTAAGCTTTCTAAAACATAATCCCAAGGCATTGAGCATACTGGACGGGGGTTCCGTACATCATGGCTCCCTGGCTTTAATCGATAAAGTCGAATATTTGGTCTGTTCGGAAAAGTTTGCCATGCAATATGCAGGCGATGAAAATCTGGCTTTGTCAAAAATGGCTGAATTAGCCCCTATAGTGGTAATTACCTTAGGCGAACGTGGTTTAATCTGGAAACGAGGGCTGGAAAACGGCAAAATGACGGTTCCCCCAGTCTCCCCGGTTGACTCAACCGGAGCCGGCGACGCCTTTCATGGCGCTTTGGCGGCAGCATTGGCTTTAAAATATGACTGGCTGGACGCGTTACGCTTCGCCAGTGCCGCAGGCGCTTATTGCTGCACCCAATTAGGCGCCAGACCTGGCCTGCCTAACCGTTTGCAGATTCAAAATATTTTGAACAATTGGCGGTGATTGCCTGATTAAGACTTTTTCCCGCTAAAAATAATCGATAAAAGCCGTTAATCAAATGTGATAACCACTTGCGTAGCCTTGTCTCTTGATCACATTTTAAATGAGGATTATCTGAAGACGTGGAGATTGGCGTCGGTGTAGAGGGACAGTTATGTGTTTTCTTCCTTGTTGAAAGCAGTTTATGACAAAACCTTTTATATATTCATAAACCCCCAAATTGACATTGATAGCCACATTCTTCGATAAATGTTTTATCATTGACGCTGTT
>CAVUMJ010000434.1:0-13437 GCA_963741375.1 uncultured Pseudomonadota bacterium | reverse complement strand
GATAATATTACGCTACCAACCAGCACCCCAACCTGGGATACTTCCACCTCGAAGGATGCCGCCGGCTGCGATAACACTCCCTCATCCACTACCTGCAGCCGCCCGCCAGCATGCCCTTCAACCAACGGCACTGATTGCTTTTATCGAAATGTTACGATCAATTTGTCGCCAACAACGCCGGGAAATACATCTTCCTATACCGTCAACACATCCTGGCAAACTCAGCAGGGAGGCAGCTCTACCTTATTATTAAGTGCGCCTTATCCAAACGGAAATACTCCGCCTCAAACAAAGACAAACGGTAATGCCACTTTTACGCTGCCTACAGCAGCAAACGATACCTGGGCACCTTTGCCGCCGACTGTTAAATTCGGGTTTGCCGGCTCCACCGGAGGCTCCACCAATTACCATGAAATTGAAGATAGTTATTTTACCGAAGGCTTACCAGACTTGGGGATTACCCAGAATGTACCTTCCGCCTTTGGCGGAATAGGTTCATTTTTGATTACAATTACCAATCTTGGTTCAATACCCGCCACAAATGCCTCGCTCAATGTCTCTGTGAGTGGATTGGGTAGCGCACTATGGTCATGCACCCCTAGTGTCGGCTCAAGCTGTCAGGCGTCCAGCGGCTCAGGCGCACCAACTAACGTGAAATTTTCGCTTGGTATTGCCGGAAATGTGACATTTACGGTTCAGGGCTTGACAGCATCCGGAACCCCAATAAGCGATAAAGTGCAGATTGTTTCTCCAAGCGGATTTAGCGATGCGGACTTAACCAATAATACTTCACCTTATCCTGCTTCGGGCACCCCGGTCAGTCTCGCCATTGGTTCCGGCCACAGCAATTTAAACATTTCACAAGTTCCGCAAACATCTGACTCAGCTGCGGTCAATGCAGTATCCAGCGGTGAAATACAATCCAATACCCAAATTTATCTTTCTCAATACTATCCTGCAAATTGGTGGGGAGATTTAGAAGCCTTTCCATTGCTTGCCAACATTTCCGGCGGCCAGGTTTCCCTGAGTCTTGCGAAAACACCAATCTGGTCGGCTTCCTGCAATTTAACCGGCGGAATTTGCTCCCAAACCGGGGCAACCACGGCCACGGCTGCTCAGGCTCCCGCCAGTCGCAATGTATTAAGCTGGAATGGCGCCCAGGGCATACCTTTAAGCTGGAATAGTCTAAATTCATCACAACAGACCCAACTGAATAATGACCCAATGCTAAGCGGAACCAGTTTAACCGGTCAAGATGTCCTAAATTATCTTCTTGGAGTTAGGACCCAAGAACAAAGCAACCCCACTAAATTATCAACACCCGGACCATTTCGCACCCGAACCGGCTTATTGGGCGATATTGTTAACGCCACACCGGTTTGGGTAGGCGCCCCGGGAAATTTAGCTTATCCCACTTCGACGCCCTGGAGCGATTTGCTTTACCCCTCCGCTACGCCAGCAGAAAACCAAACCACCAATAGTTATGCTACATTCATGAGCAATCAGGCCACCCGTGTTAATGTAACCTATGCAGCCAGTAATGACGGCATGTTACATGGCTTTAGCTCAGGCAGTTTCGACAGCAACGGCAACTATCTTTCAGCAACAAACACCGGTTCGGAAATCATTGCTTATATGCCATCCACCGTACTGAATCAAATCGGCCAAAACACCACTAGCATCTTTGCCACTAATTATAATTATACCGACCCGGCTTATACTCATCGTTTCTTTGTCAATGCCACACCGGCGTCCGGTGATATTTATTATGGCGGAGCCTGGCATACCTGGCTGGCCGGCGGTTTAGCAGCCGGAGGTCAAAGTATTTACGCACTGGACATTACCAATCCAGGCAATTTTGCCTCTGTTAATGCCAGTAACGATTACACGGCGGCATACAATTCCACTTTTCAGAACGCTTACAATGCCGCTTACACCAATGCGAAAAATACTGCCTATAACGCAGCTTATACAGTGGCTCAAACTAACGCCTACAACAGCGCATACACATCGGCTTATAATACCGCATATACAACTGCATATAATAACGCTTATGCAGCCAATTATACCAATGCTTACAATGCCGCTTACCCTACAGCCTTTAATGCCGCATATCAATCCGATTACACAAGTTACATATCCGGTTGCCACTCCAGCTCAAGTTGTTTAACTAGTTGCTCTTCATTCAGCGGCAGCGAAAATACCGCTTGCAGCTCTTCTTATACTACCTGCACCACTTCAAGCAACAGTAACAGTACCTGTGTTAATGCAGTTTGTTCTACTTATAATAATGCTAACTACAGCACCGCTTACAATAACTGTCAAACCAATCTATCTTCTTGTCCGGGCACAACCAATTCAAGCAAAAAAGCCTGCAAGGAGGCTGTCGTCGCCAGTACCGCTGCGGCAACGAATGCAACAGCTTCTGCCAATACCCAAGCGACTACTCAAGCTACTGCAAGCGTAACAAGTACGGCAACAGCCACGGCGACTACCGCTGCAACAAGCGCTGCACAAACTGCTATCGCAACAGCATCCGCCATTACTTCGTTTCAAAATGCGGCTAATGCTGCCGTTTCCACCAGTTCGGCAATTAGCGGCTTTGTCAGCGCTGCCACCACGGCCGCCAACGCAGCAGTGGTTACCGCGATAAATAATATAGCTGCAAGCACCAGCTCCAGCATTGTGGTTAATGAATTAAATACCAGCAATATCAGTTGCTACAGCACTGGCACTGCTTGCGCCAATGATTTGGGCTGGACTTTTGGCACGCCAATTATTCAACGCATGCACGATGGCAACTGGGCATTAATTTTTGGCAATGGTTATGACAGCACCAATGGTTATGCGGCAATATTTATTGCCTCAATCAACCAAAGTTCAGGCACCTGGACAGTTTATGAATTAAAAACCAACCAACAGGTGCCTAATGGCATTGCCTATGTCACCCCGGCTGATCTGGATGGCGACAATATTACCGATTATCTCTATGCGGGGGATTTAAACGGCAATCTTTGGCGCTTTGATGTCACCAGCAACAATCCAACAAAATGGGCAACTTCCACCTACGGCGGCTCTTCCGCCCAACCACTTTTTACCGCCCAGAATGCTAATGGCGTCAATCAGCCCATCACAACCGCTGTAGTGTTAATAAATGCCAATCAGAGTGGCACTAACCGGTTATTGATTGGTTTTGGCACAGGCAAAAATATTGAAGCTTCCGACCAGTTACCCAATAATACCGGTTACGGAGTTCAAACTATTTACGGAATTTGGGATTACGATTTAACTAACTGGAATTCGCTCAGTTCAAAAAAATACATCACCCAAGCCACCCCGCAAACTATTTCCCGCAGTACATTGGCTCAACAAACCATTACGGGACAATTTGACACAAGCGGTAACTCTACGGTAGTCAATGTACTCAACGGCACCCGTACAGTCTCTTCCAATACGGTTTGCTGGGCAGGATCCACTAATTGTTTACATGGCAATATACAATTTGGGTATTATCTGGATTTACCATCCACAGGTGAACAGGTCATCTACAATCCAGTGCTGGCATTTAACAGCGACTTTGTGGTGAACACCACCATTCCTGCGGCACAGACTGCCGGCTTAACTTGTAGCCCACCACCACCGCAAGGCGGCTGGACCATGTCCTTGAATCCATTGACTGGCGGCGCGCCTGGCAGTTGTTTCTTTGCCGATAATTCAGGTACTTGTTTGACTGTCGATAGCACCAACGCCAGCGCTGTTTATTTGAGCGCTGTCGGCACGCCAAGCAAAATTGCTTACCAAAACGCCAGCACTAATGCTATCTCCTATTTCCTGGAAAACAAAACCAGTAGCGGGAATGTTACTTTTAACTTAATTTTGCCCCCACCCCCACCCCCACCCCCACCTCCACCCCCAAGCACGCCTCCGGTGACAACCGGCGCCAGAGTCAACTGGATCGAACTACGTTAACCCCTTGGAGATTAATTATGCATGCCGAATACCTTCGTCCAAAACCGATATCCGGGTTTACGTTGCTTGAGCTACTGACGACAATTGTCATCATCGCTATATTAGCAGCCATTGCTTATCCTTCTTACATAAACCAAATCATGCAATCCCAACGGACATCGGCGAAAACGGCATTACTGGATTTGTCTAGCCGCGAAGCGCAGTATTACTCAACCAATAATGCCTATAATTACACCCTTAGCCAACTAGGTTATTCAGGCAGTGGCGACAGTACCGGCAGTATTGCCATCCCCGGCACCACTTCCCATTATTATGATCTAACAGTCTCTGCAGAGGCTAATGGTGGGGGTTTTATTGGTCAAGCCGCCCCGGTCGGCACACAAGCGAATGATAGTTGCGGTACTTATTATATTAACGAATTAGGCGTTAAAAGCGTTTCAGGGTCCGGCACAAATTGCTGGTAAATGACTCAAGCCCTGTTTTCAATTGGTTCATCAACCAGAGCTATGGAGTTATTCACATCGAAATCAGCCTATCCCCATACCCTTTTATGTAACGATGACAGTATAATTGTGCATCTTATTTTGCTAATTCATTTGCTATGACCACCGTTAACTCCGAAAAATTATCCAGCGCCCGTTTCGCCCAAGCCACTGATGCCTTTGTGGAAGAATTTACCGCGTCAGTTAGTTTTGACAAACGCATGGCAATGCAGGATATTCAAGGTTCTTTGGCGCACGCCGCCATGTTAAGCAAAATCGGCATTCTGACAGAACAGGAATTAACCGATATTCAACGCGGCTTGGCGCAGATTGTCAGCGAGATCAATCATGGCCAGTTTGAGTGGTCGATCAAGCAGGAAGATGTGCATATGAACATCGAAGCCCGATTAACCGAACTGATTGGTATCGCCGGTAAAAAACTGCATACCGGCCGCTCACGCAACGACCAGGTTGCCACGGATATTCGCTTATATTTGCGTAGCGAAATTGAAAATATTCTGAAACAGTTACAGCGCTTGCAAACCGCTTTGCTGGACGTAGCGGAAACCGAAGCAGCCACGATCATGCCCGGCTTCACCCATTTGCAGGTTGCCCAGCCTGTGACTTTTGGACATCATTTAATGGCTTGGTTTGAAATGCTGAGCCGTGACAAGGAACGTTTACAAGATTGCTGCAAACGTATCAACATCATGCCTTTGGGGTCTGCTGCCCTGGCCGGCACCAGTTATCCGATAGACCGGTTTATGACCGCAGAATTATTGGGCTTTACCCGGCCCTCCAACAATTCTTTAGATTCGGTCAGTGACCGGGATTTTGCAATCGAGTTCGCTGCCGTAGGCAGTTTGATTATGCTGCATTTGTCGCGGTTTTCCGAAGAACTGATACTTTGGAGTAGCGCCCAATTTGATTTTATTGAAATTTCAGATGCCTTTTGCACCGGCTCATCCATTATGCCGCAAAAGAAAAATCCTGATGTGCCTGAACTGGTTCGCGGTAAATCCGGCCGGGTTACCGGACATTTAATGTCTTTGCTGATGTTGATGAAAAGCCAGCCGCTGGCATATAACAAAGACAATCAGGAGGACAAGGAGCCGCTGTTTGATACTGCCGACACCCTGATTAATTCCTTGCGCGCCTTTGCGGATATGATACCTAACATCACGCCAAAACGGGAAAACATGTATCAGGCCGCCAAACGCGGTTTTGCTACCGCTACCGATTTGGCCGACTATCTGGTGCGTAAAGGCATGGCTTTTCGTGACGCTCATGAGGTAGTGGGCCGGGCTGTACGTCTGGGACTGGACAGCCAACGGGATTTATCCGAACTAAGCTTGCAGGAACTACAGAATTTTAGTCCATCCATTAACGCAGATGTATTTGATATTTTATCGTTGGAAGGCTCTGTAGCATCCCGAAATCACATAGGCGGTACGGCGCCAAACACCGTCCGCCAAGCAATTAGGACGGCCAGACAGAATATTTAAGTAGATTGTATTGACATTGCCGACCGAGTAAACATAATTTGATAAATCATCAAGACTTGTTTAGGCATAATCTGAGGAAATCCTGTATCGAACAAGCAGGTTAATTTGGTTGCAAATCTGCCGACAATCCGGACTTTTTTTAACCTCCACAATAGATCATAAACCTTGGTTACTCGCTTAAACCCTATCAACCCGGGCGCGCCTGGTGAAGAAATTAGTGTAAAAGACCTAAGGGAGATTGTTCAGCGTTTTAAGCACTTCAATCTTAGCCGACTGCACCGGGTTAAGGAATTTTTTCCAGGCAGGCAGCAGGATTTTCTAAATTTATTGCCTTTAATCTTTCACATTAATCACCCGTTGCTGCCGGGTTTCATTTCTCTGGAAACGCCTGCCGGCATCCCGGATTTCTTCCCCAACAAGCAAGCGATAGACGCGGCCAAACGTTTTACCAAAGGATTTGAGTACAAACGTAAACTGCAAAGAAATTATCCCATATATAGTATTTTCTTAATGGGTAGTGTGGGCAGCATGGCGTTTTCGCGCGATAGTGATATTGATATTTGGCTATGTTATCAACCGGGAATCGATGAAATCGCCTTGAAAGAGCTTCAGGAAAAAACTCTGGAAGTTGAAAAATGGGCGGCTTCCCTGAAAATTGAGGCACATTTTTTTTTAATCGACAACCAATTATTCAAACAGGGAATCAATACGCCAATTTCTGCCGACAGTAGTGGCGAAACCCAACATTATTTATTGCTGGAAGAGTTTTACAGAACCGCTATCTATGTTGCAGGCAGGATTCCGATGTGGTGGATGATTCCACCAGCACAGGAAAAAAATTACGAACAATACGCTCACCATTTACTAGAAAACCGCTTTATTTCTGATCAGATTTTTTTTGATTTTGGAAATCTTGACAAGATGCCGCAAACTGAATTTGTCAGCGCCACCCTTTGGCATATTTATAAGTCTCTAAACTCTCCCCATAAATCTTTATTAAAATTATTTTTGATGGAGAGCTATGCCCATGAGTTTCCTGAACCTCAATGGTTATGCATGACATTAAAAAATGCAATTTATGCCGGTGATTTTAATATTGACAATCTCGATCCTTATTTACTGATTTACAGTAAAGTCGATAATTATTTACTAAAAGCAGGCTCAGTGCAAAGGCTGGATTTGGCCAGAGAATGTTTCCATCTAAAAATCATGGGCTCAGCCTTAAGTTCTCTGGATGGCAAAACCCGGCAGTCACGCGAAAATTTTATGCAAAATATTGCCAGAAAATGGCGATGGCCATTTGAATTTCTGGAAAGTCTGGGAATGCAAAAAAACTGGACTATCCAAAAAGCTTGTGCTGAACACGCCGTAATTCACGATCAATTACAAAATTGTCTGGCCATAATTCTAAAAATAACCGGAAAGTCTCTTAAAGAAAATGCCGGAGAAAACCGGGATTTAAAGCTGATTACCAGAAAACTGCATGCAGCATTGGATATTAACGAAGATAAAATTGAAGTACTGACCACTCGCTTCATGGTGCAAACCTCACCTCAGACTTTGCTTTTTATAGAATTACCCCAGGAAAATACACTGGTATGGAGATTGTATTCAGGCGACAAGACGACCAAGCAAACTTTATCACAGCCCTGCATTAAAGAAAGCATCAGTTTAACTGCATTATTATGTTGGACAGTAGTTAACCGGTTATACCAGAAACATATCAATATCAAGCTTATTTCGTCCAGCTTAAAAATTAGTAATAGTGAATTTTACACTTTATTAAACACCTTAAAAGGGTTTTTAACTCATCATTTGGAAAATCGGCTGGAAAGTCTTGCCGTTTATGAGAAACCAAATTTATTTTTATCTTCCCTGTTATTAATCAATCTTGGCGAAGAACTGGCTTATGATGGCAATAATCAGCAATTCATTATGAGCGAACGCTCTGATCCATTAAGTTATGGCGATAACCGTTTATGTTTTATCCAGACTATCCAAAAAATCTCAGTGACCAGTTGGGGTGAAGTCACTTATCATCAATATCAGGGATTAGATGGATTTTTAAATTGTATTACTGAAGTATTTAATCAAAGCACACCGCCAGTTAACATAGAAAAATTAAACGTATTGTGTTTTAACATGGTCAGAGGCAGAAGCATTACCGGACGTATCAACAATCTGTTTGAAAATCTGCTTTACTGTTTTACCAATCCGGAAACCAAGTATTTCCAACGCTATTTTGTGGCCGGCGAAAATAGTTATTACGTTTTTCGTTACCAGGATGAGTTGCTAAAACATTATTTTCTGGACAATAACCGCCAAATACTACAGGAATTAGGCGGTACGCGGCCACAGTTTTCTCCGGTAATGTTTGATGCGTATGTTTTGGAGCAAACTTTTATTCCTTCTCTTTACTCTTACAACAAAGCTAATGTCATTCAGTTGTTCTGTCATGCTGCCGGGGAACATGTAGCCATTTACGTGATTGATGAAAAAGGCTCATTATTTTTTGTTCAACACGATTCCGCGCATACGGATTATGTTTTAAGGCATTATTCAGTGTTTTTGAACAGTTTATTGCTGGCAAAAAAACTACCCGAGGGAATTAATATTCAATACTACGAAATTCAGAAAAATTCATCAGCGGTGATTTCTTGTCAGTCCATCAAGGTCAATCCTGATGAGTGTCAAATGGAACTGCGGGTACATTTTACCTATGATCATCAATCTGAAACTTATGCAGCGTATTGTAATAACTTTAAAATCATGATCTCCGATGCCGACAGTTACAAAACTTTAAAAAACCATATTCTAAGCTACAGAAAACAAACTGAAACCAACCCATTTCACATTACGATAATTGACGTTCCTTATCAGTTTTTGGGTATAGACCAGCCAACTCAGGTTCAAGCAGTGCATTATTTGCGCTATAAACAAAAAATAGAAGACAGGATAAATGTGTTTAATTCTTCAACAGAAAAACTATTAAATTGATTGTTAATCTTTAATTCGACCGAGTCTGAATCCAAATCGATTTCCGCTTCAACAAAGTTGTTAGGGGGCGCAAAGCCAACCCTAACAGATCCTTGATAACCTGGTTTTATGAGAAGTACGCAGGCATATCTTAGCCTATCCACCGTTTACTAATCCTATCCTCTTAAGTCCAGTCCGAATCACCGCTATCATCCGCAAAATCATCATCGTCACTTAAGAAATTGGCATCTTGATAATCGCTATTATCAGCAAGCTGTCCATTATCATCTCCATAGTAATTATTAATGACTGTAGTTTCCTCTGTAAACTGCTCCGGTGCTTGACCAAAGCCGCTCTGACCAAAACCGCCTTGACCGAACCCACCTTGACCAAATCCGGAATGATGCCCCATTAAATTTTCTATGCCCTGGAATAATAAACCGCCTGCCGCCACACCGGCAGCCGTGGTGGCGACACTACCCAGAAAGCTTGATCCTCCTCCAAATAAACCGCCGCCGGATTGAGCTTGTGGCTGAGGTTGAGGCTGATATTGCGGCTGGGGTTGAGCAGGTGGAGCATATCTAGGCTGTTGATAATTATTAACACCAGGTACCGGGCCGGAACCTGAAGCAGGCTGAGACCAAGGGTCATTACCCAAAAAGCTGGAGGAAGATTGTCCGGACTGACTACTCTGCAATTGCTTTTGCAATTCCTCAATTCGAGCTTTTGCATTATTCAGGGCATGATCCTGTATTAAAGCTTTTTGCACCAACAGATAAACAGTATCGGGTTGTTTAGCCGCAGCCTCATGAATCAGGCTTTCGGCTTCCGCATCTTTACTAGGCAATTTATATTCAACCAATTGTTTAAGAAGTTGGTTAAGCAGGTCGCGTTCCTGTGTATTCATGTCAAAATCTCCGGACTGAGGTAAAAATGGCAAAAACGCCGTGAGTGGATAAGATATTCAGAACTGTAAAAAATTCCATTAACAAATCAGAAATGTTGCAAAAAGTTTAATAAATTATGATGGGGTATTATTGTTTGCTTAAAAGCTAACTATTAATTTGGAGTGCGTCAATTAAGATCAGTTCCCTTAACAGATTTTGTTTATCGTTACCGGACCTATCGCCAGACCAATTTCTCTAAGGAAGCATAATAGACCGGATGCAAATGCCGATATCGCTATTATGAATAGCACTGATATGACTCTGGAAAGATTAATGCCCAATTCCGCGCCTAGAAACAGCGTAATGATGGAAATACATACAAAAAAAGCACAGACAGTCGTCATGACTATCGCCCAGTTAATAAATTTAACTCGGGACGGTAGATTTAACAATTCTTCAGCAATTAATTGTCTGTCTTTTTCATCAATTGCCTGCAAAACTCGAAATCTGTCGACCACTCTCCCCAAGCGTCCAGTCAAAACGCTTAAAAAAGAACCGACGCCTCCAAGTAAAAAAACCGGAGTTAAAGCTTGCTGAATAACGTGTGCAACAGTAGGTATATTAGTTAAGGGTTCCATTATTTTATAAAAAATTTAGTTCATGATTTTAACAACAAACAACTGTTTAATTTTAGCCCATAAATGATCAGGATGAAATTTGGCGAAAACCGTACTGCAAGATAATCGGTTATTATCAATTCAAGAAATTGATTCACAGACTTAGCTAATCTTTTAATCATATAAATATCAATTGCTTAAAACAACACGCTCTTGCTTTACCTTCAGATAATCACTTTGTCAGCAAAATTCAGCATATTTGTTTAGTAATTCAGTTGTTAATAAGACTTTTTATTTTTACACATCAATTTTTTAGATATATATTTCAATATTTATCATTTTCCAGTTGATTAAGTTTTTTTTATTATCTCATCTAAGCATTAACAATTAACACAACCTTCGTAAATTATACAGAGAAATAAAATGAGTCAAAGCAACATCATGCCGGGTTTTAAGCCGACATTAGCATTTACCTTGTTTTATTTAGGATTGATCGTGTTGATTCCATTAAGCACGCTGGTCTTTAAAAGCTTACAATTAGGCTGGGCGGATTATTTAAAAATAATCACTCATGATCGCGTGATATCTGCTTTTAAGGTAAGCTTTCTAACGTCGCTTTTTGCCTCTTCAGTTGCCGGAGTATTTGGTTTTATTATTGCCTGGGTGATGATTCGTTATCCGTTTTCAGGCAAACGATTATTGGATGCGCTGATCGACTTGCCATTTGCCTTGCCAACCGCTGTTGCTGGCGTAGTGCTGGCCACCATATATCAGCCTAGCGGCATCTTTGGCAAATGGTTGATTGATGTTTTCGGACTAAAAGTGGCCTACACCCCTCTTGGCATAGTGATTGCGCTAATTTTTATCGGCATACCCTTCGTGGTAAGAACCATAGAACCGGTTCTGCAAGAGTTTGACCCCTCTATGGAAGAAGCCGCCTCCAGCCTGGGAGCAACGCGTTGGCAAATTTTTTCTAAAATCATTTTTCCAAATGTGCTTCCTGCCCTGCTAACCGGAGTTTCCCTGGCTTTTGCCCGTGGGATTGGCGAATACGGTTCGGTAATATTCATAGCCGGCAACCTGCCTTATGTCTCAGAAATTGTGCCTTTATTGATCGTTACCAAATTAGAGCAATATCAATATGCGGGCGCTACCGCTATTGCTCTGACCATGCTAATCATTTCATTTTTGTTATTACTGATGATTAATCTGCTTCAGCATTGGATACGGCAACGTTCCGGACAAGTTTAACGGAGAAAAACATGGATGCAGTTTCACAAGCTCAGAGTAGCTCAATCAATACCGTAAATCAGTCTGCATTGCAAGATCCGCTTTGGGTTAGATGGGGATTAACAGGAATTGCTATCAGTTTTATCGGGCTTTTCTTATGTGTACCGTTAGGACTGGTGCTTTTTCGCGCCTTCGCCAAAGGCTGGGAAGCTTATTTTCAAGCCCTTTCTCAACCTGACGCCATAGCCGCATTTAAATTAACCCTGATTGTGGCGCTAACCACAGTTCCACTTAATACCATATTTGGTATTGCCGCTGCCTGGGCGATTACTCGCTTTGAATTTAAGGGCAAGAGCTTTTTAATGACGCTAATTGATTTACCGTTTTCAGTTTCTCCTGTCATTTCCGGACTGATTTTCGTGTTAATGTTTGGAACCCAGGGCTGGTTTGGAAACTGGCTTTCCGAACACCAAATTAAAATCATTTTCGCCACGCCGGGAATCATTTTAGCAACCATATTCATTACCTTTCCGTTTGTGGCTCGTGAACTGATTCCATTAATGCAGGAAATGGGCAACGAGGAAGAGGAAGCAGCGCTGTCGTTAGGAGCCAGCGGCTGGAAAACCTTTATGCAGATAACTTTGCCTAATATCAAATGGGCCTTGCTATACGGCGTGTTGTTATGCAATGCCAGGGCTATGGGGGAATTTGGCGCCGTTTCGGTAGTGTCCGGACATATCCGCGGTTTAACCAATACCCTGCCGCTGCATGTTGAGGTTTGTTATAACGATTACGATGCAGTTGGAGCGTTCGCCAGTTCTTCCATTCTGGCCGGATTAGCAGTTATCACCCTGTTTCTGAAAAGCTTTCTGGAATGGAAACAAGGAAGAAAGTAATTAACTGCCTTAGCTTTCCTCAAAACCAAAAGAAAGAGAGAAAAACATGAGTATTATTTTATCGGATATCAGTAAAAAATTTGGACAATTTACCGCCCTGCACAATATCAATCTGGAAATTCCGGAAGGTGAACTGGTAGCTTTATTAGGACCTTCAGGTTGCGGCAAAACCACTTTACTGAGAATTATTGCCGGACTGGAAAATCCGGATCAGGGACGGGTTTTGCTAAATGGAGAGGATAAAACAGATCACCATGTCAGCCATAGAGGCATAGGCTTTGTTTTCCAACATTATGCCCTGTTCCGGCATATGACGGTATTCGACAACATTGCATTCGGATTACGGGTTAAGTCTCGCAAAAGCAGACCAAGCGAAACGGATATCAAAAACAAAGTTGAGGCATTGCTGGAACTAGTACAATTGGGATGGCTGGCTGAGCGTTTCCCGGACCAGTTATCCGGTGGTCAACGGCAAAGGATAGCCTTGGCCAGGGCTTTGGCGGTAGAACCCGATGTATTGTTACTCGATGAGCCGTTCGGGGCGCTTGACGCCAGTGTTCGCAAGGATTTAAGACTATGGTTGCGTAATCTGCATCAGGAGCTTCATGTCACCAGCATATTTGTTACCCATGACCAGGAAGAGGCGATGGAAGTAGCCAGCCGGGTTGTGGTGCTTAACCAGGGCAGAATAGAACAGCAAGGCTCGCCTGACAGCATATACGACAATCCTGCCAATGCATTTGTCTCCAAATTTATTGGTCAGACCAATATTATCCACATACAGCAAAGTGATTCAGCTTGGCTAAAAACCGCCGGCACTGCTCTCGACAATCCTCAAGGGCTTTATGCCCATATTCGTCCACACAACATTGAGA
>CAVUMJ010000433.1:0-7168 GCA_963741375.1 uncultured Pseudomonadota bacterium | reverse complement strand
AAGTCCATATTGTTGCGGCCGATTACTTCCCGCTCCACACTCTCGGTGAGTTGTTTCAGGGTGGCTTCATTGTCCTTGACGTTGAATAAATAATCCTTGGCGTTGTTAATTTGGTACTGGACTGCCAGCCGCACGTTTATGATGTTTTCATCACTGGTCAGCATTAAAGATTCCTGGGGAATATTGGTGGATTTAGCAAAGCGGCTGGCATCGTGATATCCCACTTCGATGAAGCGCTGCTGTTCGACATTCACCAGTTTGACGCTTTCAATGGGTGAGGGCAGCCGCCAGTTCAGACCGGGTTGCGTGGTTTCATGATAAGCCCCAAAACGGCAGACTATGCCGCGATTACCCTGATCGACAATGTAAACGCCGTTGCCTATCCAAACCAGAGTCAGGGCGACGCCTAATACCGGAAAAATTCTCTTGAGCGAAAACATCTGCTGGTGTTCGCCGTAAAATTTCACGCTAAATTGGCTAATGCGTAGCCAATGTTTCTCTATTTCGACTTTCCAATTCGGAGGCGGCGTCGATTTACCGGCGTTTGGTTTTTCTGAAGACATGGTCTCTCCTCCTGTTATTTATTTTTAGTTTGATTCTGATGATTACCTGAGCAATTGCTTAAAAGTCATTTGCGTCAAGAAACAGCGACAAATCCTGGCCAAACTGCTGCTGGATATCTTTTAAAGCCTGGTTTTGTATCTGCCGCACCCGTTCCCGGCTAACATTGAGTTGCTCGGCAATCGCTTGCAGTGTCATGACTCTGTGGTTTTTCAAACCGAAACGCATGATCAGAATACTGGATTGTTTTTCCGGTAAACTAGTCACCGCGTGGTCGATGTAAAGGTGCAGATCTCTGTCTATCAGCTGATTTAACGCTGAAGAAAATTGATGCTGTTCCAGGCTGTCCAGCACGTCTGTTTCGTCGTTATCCTCGGAGTTGGCTGCGTCCAGCATATGTGTGGCTTGAAAATAGCTGCTGAGGGTTTTAATCTCATCGCTAGTCAGGTTTGATTGCGCCTCTAACTCCGCCAAGCTTGGCCAGCGGCTGCATTCCAGATAGGTTTTGCGCATGATTTCCAACACCCCGGCAGATTTTTCCGCCAGAGTAATCGGTAAACTCACCACATTTTCCTGTTTGAGAATCAGCCGTGAAATAGCCTGTTTAATCCAGAAAACCGCATAAGTGGAGAAATTGACGCCACGCTGAGCGTCGAAGCGATCAACAGCCTTAATTAGGCCTATCGTGCCTTCCTGGGTCAGGTCGCTGAAACTTAGATTTTTAGAGTGATATTTGCAGGCCACGAAATTGACCAGGCCGGCGTGGCTGGCAATCATTTTTTGCCTGATAGTCTGTAATTGGCGGCGGTATTCAATCAGCTGGTTTGTAGTAGCTTGATCAATGAGCCTGAGTTTGGCGCTATCCTCAAGTATACAGTCTGAAATACGGATTAAAAAAGGCGAGTAAAAATGGATTTGGTTAGGTTGATTTGTTTGTAAGTCATAGCCGCCGATATCATCGTTGTCCTCAGCTGAGGATTGAGAAAAGTCAGTTAAACATGGCTGATATGCTTGTACAAACTGGTTATATTGTACAACTTCTATAGCCTGTCCCAAATATGCAAATTCCACACCTTCGTAATGATACTGAGATAGGGCATTGCTCAGCAATTCAAAGGCGCTGGGTATATCCAGCAGTACAGCCAATAAATTTTGTCTGGCATGCTCTAACTGTACGGATAAAGTTTGGGTTGAGGCCATAGCGCAAGCAGGATTTTCCTTGGCGGATAGGCTTATTGGAGTTGACAGCCGGGCAGAGAGTTCCTGCCTGGTTAAGCCGGCGTGATTGGCTCCGGGTTGCGGTGTTGCTTGATAAACCAGCGTATGGTTTGCATAAAAATCTTTCAAAGCCATGAAAGTTACCTCGGATGACGAATCAGGTAGGTAAAAAATTAACTCATTGTATATGTTTTGTCAAGAACATTAATGTACAAAACATAAACAAAGTATTGGCTTAAGGTACGTGTTCGATAAAATTTTATAAGCTGCAGTTAAGCTGGTTCGGTTAAACTTGCTTTAACAATTTATAAAGGGGTAAAACATGAAACTTAAAGCATTTCTTTTATTGGGTATTGCCGCCGTACTGGCTGGATGCGGACATGGCTACGAAGGTGAATATACCGAACAAGCCGGTTCTTCGAATGAGGTTTTGAATGCGGTAGCCAATGCGGTTGGCGGTAAAAAAGTTGTTATCGGCAGTAATTTTATTGATACCGACGGTCAGCGCACCGAGTTTGAAGACATTTTTGTCAGAGAGTCCGGCAGCGATTCATATCTGGTTTTTAAGAAGGATAAAGATAATGAAGATGTTTGGAAGATAGTCGATAAAAATACCTTGGCCAAAGGTAGCGATTTGGCGTCTATTACCCTGAAACGGGTTGAAAAATAATCGTATATTGATTCTAGGAGGCTGTCCGAGAATAGGAACCGTAGGGCATAGGGCGCAATAGGCGTTAGCCGTATTGCGCCGCATGTTGGCCTTCGATCATCCGGCGTATTACGCTTCGCTAATACGCCCTATGGCCCTGTCCGAGAATAGGAACCGCAGTAGGCTTTCTCTTCTCGGACTGCTTTCTTGGGTGTGCCGGCTTATTTCAGTCAAATGCAGGCTATCACCTCAGGGCGAAACGGATTTGGCAGGATTCAACTGGTTTTCAGGTTAACCGATTATTGGGCGGCCTCAAAGGCTTTACTCATGTATTCCTGCAATTTTGCGTCTTTATCGTATATCAGCAACGCTTTCAAATTCTGCTGTTCGGCAATTTGCATGGCTTTTTCCTCGCCCACGCAAAGCAGGGCGGTGTCCCAGGCGTCGGCCCAGGCCGGATCGTCATGCATTATCGTCACCGAACGCAGATGGTGGCTGACAGGCCGGCCGAGTTTGGGGTTGATAATATGCGAATAAGTCTGACCATTTTCCTCAAAAAAATTCCGGTACGTGCCGGCCGTCATCACGGCGGTCCCGGCTTCTTCGCGGATGTCGATTATCTTTTGCACGCTTCTGGTTAAAGGCGAGGGGGTCTCGACGCCAACTTTCCAGTCATCGCCATTGACCTTGCGGCCTTTAACCATCATTTCCCCGCCGATCTCCACCATATAATTTTGGATGCCTAATGCTTCCAGGCGATGGGCCACCACGCCGACGCTATAACCCTGGGCAATGGAAGACAAGTCAATTTTGATTTTAGGGTCTATTTTTCTAATTCGCTGTGCGCCCGCATCAATTTCCAGCAAAGACATGCCGATATGGGGCAAAATCCCGGCAATTTCCTGATCGGTAGGCACCCGGTTTTCATGGCGGGAAAATCCCCATAGGTCAAACAGCGGCTTGACGGTTAGATCATAACAGCCATCGGTAAGCTGATACACCGTATTGGCAATTACCAGTAAATCGGCAATCTCCCGTGGTATAGGCAGCCAATCGCTGCTCTCCTTGCTATTAATATGCGAAATTTCGGAATCATCCCGGTAATTGGACATTTGCGCATCGATTTCCGCCAAAGTCGCGGTAATTTGCCGCTGAACTTCTTCAAAAGAAGCTGACTTTTCATTTGGCGCAAACTTGATATGGTAAGTGGTGCCTTGTGCTGCGCCGTTCACTTCGGTTTCATGCGGCTTTTCATTACATCCGCATAAATTGAAAAAAAGCAAAAATAATGAAAATAAGCTGAATGTTTTGACCATGATGTTCTCGCTATTAATGATAGGTGGCGGCTAAAGCCTGTTTTTACCAGGATTTCCATTCCTTTCTCCAAAGGAAAAGTAATCACGTTGATAAGATCAAAACAGGTTTTTCCAAAACGATAGCACTCAACTCATTACCGATTTTAGCCGCTACCGCTAAATTGAAGAGTATGACAAGCTTATCGGAACATCGTGTTACAGAGCAAGATAGGAAACATCCATCGGCTATTTTCTTCAAGTGAAGGCTAGTGGCCGTGGCAAATAGTAAAGAATTGTAAATAAAGAAATTGTAAAGATATGTCAACCAATAAGAAATTATTTGTTTCCAGTTATAAAACAATCGAAGCCGATTATATTGTCATATGGAATGAATATTTTCGAAGCAGACTGCAAAATGACAGTCAAGCTGCTTCGAGACGTTAGGCTGCACATTGTTTAGCCCAACGGCTAAATTTGTCGCAGTTTGAATAGGAAGAGCGAAAGTGAAACCCATCTTCGTAGGCTTAACTGACGGGTTTCGCTTTCGCTCTACCCATTCCACAGCCATTTTCACATTCAAATGCAGAATATTGATCACAAAACACATTACCTTAAGCGTTAGGTATGCGCTTACGCCTCATTTGGGTACTTTAAAACTTCACCCTGGATAAAATTGAATCGTAAATCAAATTGCTGAAGTGAGTGGCGTTGCGGATGATTTCATAGTCCATCGCCCTTCTTTCCACGCCGGGCTTGTTAAAGCGTTCACCCACGGCTCTGCCTTCTTTTAACGCAGCGGTGCAATGTTCATCCCCAAACAGATTGTTTTTGGCGGCAATGCGTTCAGCCAGTTCCATTAAAAATCGATTGTTATTTCCTTCGTAGAATCCTGCTACTGAACAAATCGTATAATCCTTATCTTCGGCGGCGTGGCCCAAACAGGGGACAAGTATTAATACAAATAAACAATAAGATTTCAGTTTCATAAGTTTCGTAAAGTAAAGTTAAACAACAGAACTAAAATTTCACTAAAACTCCTTGATCCTAAAAAGAGCAGTTGAGCCATCGTATCCCGAATGCTAATGAGCTGATTTTTTAGGTTGATTGCCAAATTATAAATTCATTCTCTGTAATATCCTATTTTCTTTGCAGTTTTTATTTAAAACTGCGCAACCGCATCAATACCGATAGCCACCTGGTTAGCTTGTTTGCCGGCGTCATATGGCGCTGTTTGGGCCTGAGAGCGTCGACCGCGCCTTTGCGAATAGACTGCCCTTCGATATCAGCGCCGCTCATCCGGGTTTTGGCGGTGAAAGGCATAAATAAATGTACCGCGGGTTTGTTCCTGAATCTGAAAGCGCTGCTGCGCTAGGGTGACGATACTGCGGCCTTCCGGAGTTTCATCGGCCAAAGAAGCCGGACAGGCGGTTTCCACCAGTATTTTATCGGCGACACCGGACGCCGAAAACCACCTTGCCCACCTGCATCAGCCACATGGTCACCGTCGTCATCGCCACATCCACAAGGCGCCGATTACCAATGTGATAATGGTAAGCGGAGCACCGACCCGAAAGTAGTCCCAAAAGGATATGACGACACCGCGGTCGGCAGCCTTCTGCACCACGATCAGGTTCGCTATTGAACCCAATATCGTGAAGTTACCCGCCAAGGTGGACGCCATAGAAATGACCAGCCAGGCGTTGTCATGATTTTTTAGAGGTTCAACAAATGGTTTCAGCATTAGTACCGCTGGAACGTTGCTGACAAGATTTGACAATAAGGCTGTCACAGCGCTTAGGATGGGTACTTCATCCAGATGCAGATGGCTGGCGGCGGAGAGCAGTTCGGGTGTCACTAGAGCGTGCTGCGCGCCGGCAACAATAATAAACAATCCGGCGAACATGAGCAGCAGCGACCAATCAATCTCGGCATAAATTCGCTTGCTTTTCACTCGCCGTGTCAATAATAACCAGCCGCCGATGATGATAGCAACTTTGGCGGGTGGCTGACCGGCGAAAAAAAGTATAATCATGGCGGCAGTCGCCAATAATGCTCGTAAAATAAGGGCATGGTTGATGCGTATTGTTGGCTTCACATTAGCCAGATGCGTGGCTCCTACGAATTCTTCGCGATGGAACAGCCTCACCAAACCCACGGTGATGACCAGCCCGGCCAGCGCCACCGGCCCAAGTGCTAATGCAAACGTAGTATAAGGAATGTGGGAAAAACTGCCGATCATGATGTTTTGAGGATTGCCGGTAATCGTGGCCGTTGACCCCACATTCGACGCCATCGCTACCGCCAGCAGGTAAGGGATGGGTTTGCGGCCCATCCGCATGGTCAGCTCCAGCACCAGCGGCGCAAGCACCAGGCAGATCGCGTCATTGACCAGGAAAGCGGAAAATATTCCGGACGTTGCAGTGACTGCACATAATAGCAGCATCGGATTCTTCGCCTGCTCCACAATCCAGGTGGTGGACATCGCGAAAAATCCGGACAGGCGTAGACTGGCCACGAGTATCATCATACCGAGCAGCAATGTGATGGTGTCGAGGTCAACCGCCCGGTAAGCCTCTGCAAGCGATAGCGCACCGGAGGTGACCATTAGGCCGGCGCCCACTAGCGCTATCCCGGCCCGATCGATGCTCAGTCCGGGCACCTTGCCAATCGCGAGCGCAACATAGCTTGCAGCAAAGATGACGGCAGCCGCGATTTTCTGGATATTGCCGTCAACTCCAGGGCTAGCCGGTAGCAAGCCCGGTGTTGCCGCCGCAATCAAAGCGATGGTGATGACCAGGATGACCATAACGATACTAACTACACCGGGCAAATGGCGTCGCCTGGAAGGCGTACGCGTTTTCAGCCGTCTCATTTTCCGGCTGGCCGTTGCCGAAATGGCCAGACTGTCACGCCTCATTATATTGCTAGCCCAGCAGCCAACATTACAATAATCCGTTTTTCCTCCACCAACTTCTGCTGAATACGTTCCAGCATCACTGTCTTGCCTTGACCGATAACAGCAGATAATGCTACCAGCCGGCCATCCGGAATAGCGCCGGGTATCTCCAACATCAACTGCTTGTGATGATTGGTTTCGTAGCAGCCGGCTTGACTCAATGGAACCGTCAGTCCGTCATGTTTCATAACGTAAATTCGCATGGTTATCTCCTTACTCTTGTTACGTCGGAAATAATCGCGCGCACGATCCGGCACGATGCGGCGCACTAAGGTTTCCCCTAATACTTGGTTGATGAACGAAACTGCTATATTGGCGCAACGGTCATTATCTAATACCGTGAGTTAGCTGCTATGGATTGCGAACCGAAACCGTTGATTGCAAGCTCATTCGCAAAGAATGTTAGCACAGCTCATTTTACATGTTCACTTAATTTGAGCTGAAGCAGTTTTGATTGCAGTTGTTATAACTACTGCCAACCCCCGCCAA
>CAVUMJ010000432.1:0-4293 GCA_963741375.1 uncultured Pseudomonadota bacterium | reverse complement strand
AGACTTTGCCCTAACGGCGCATCAAATTCGGCCGTTCGGCTATCTGGTCAAGCCTTTAAGCGATGCAGACTTAACGCAAGTGCTTAATAAAATCCGCAAGTATCAACATCAGCCTCCGCAAGCAATCAAGCGAATCATTAGAATCAGACACAGAAAACTGATCAGAGCAGAAGTGGTAAGCTGTATCAAATATGTGACTTCCGACGAGATTTTATATATTCAAGCTGAAAAAAATACCGATTATGTCAGAATCAAACTGATTGACGGCGAAATACTGGAGGGCGTAAATATCCCTTTAAGAACATGGTGCTCGGATTTGCAAGAATTGATACAAATCCATCGCAGTCATCTGGTCAATATTAATCTGATCAATGGCCTAAATCCCGATCCGTTTAGAGTCGATGGATTTAATGCGACCTTTAGAGGTTTTGAGGATGAGCTTGCTGTCGGTAGAACCCATTTGCAAAGTCTGGTGGATGCACTGGAAGGTAAATGTCGGTAAACTGTTTTAAACCAACACCCCAGGTTTTGTCTGGAGATGATCTACAGACAAAACCGGGTAGCGCTGAAATGATTTAGGAGATTTCAGAAAAACCGGTAATTCACGCCAATTCGCAAGATATTTTCATCGAATTTGGTGCTGGAGGATAAACCTGCATTGTTTACTGCGTTGGTTTCGGCCAACTTGACATACAGATACTCGGCTTTTACCGATAAGCGGGAACTGATGGATGTCTCTATGCCGGCGCCTGCAGTCCAGCCAAGTTGAGTATGAGTAGTATTTAGCTGAGAATGTCCGGTTGTGGGGTTTACAGCGGCGACATTCACGTCTCCTGCCGCCAGGCCCGCCGTTACGTAAGGCAGAATAGAGCCGAAGGCGTATCCCAACCGTGGTCTTATTGTTGCCAGCCAATTGGAGTTTAATTGATAGTTATAATTGTTGCCCATTTTTTGGCCGTTAACACTGCTGCCGGAAATATCCCCTTCAATCCCAAAAACTAGCGCACGCTTTTGCTTATTGTATCCAATAGTGCCTCCGCCTATTACGCCATTTGCGGCATAATCACCGGTACTCTGGCCTGGATCCGGCCAATTTCGGCGTGTCGAACCAAGATCCGCGCCTACTTGTCCGCCAAGATAAAAGCCGTTCCAGCTATCACGAAGGACAGCCGTTTTATTTTTTTCAGCCGCCGGAGTATGGCTGAAAAAAAAAGATAAAATAATTGTTCCGGTAATTAACAAAGCTTTATGCATTTCTGCTCCCGAATAATGATGGTTTTAGGTGAAATTAAAGAAAAATCAGATTTCTTTTATCCCAGTCATATTGAATTGATGATATTGAAATTTTTTGGCTTATTGCCCAATCTCAAATCAAACACAACTGGCGAATTCCAAAATTCAGGGATGATTCTATGAAAATAAAAAGACTTTGAAATGCTGCTAGGGTTAATTGCGGGATTTTTCCGATGAATGCTATTGTTTTCAGGATGAATGCCGCAGTTCCCGGGAGATCCATTGCCGCCCATCTCTCGACAAGTCAGTACAATAGAGCCGCAAATAGGAGTAAGCTGTGACTTATGGGTAATCGAAGAGGGAGTGCCGATTCCAGTCATCAGCGCTGCGCTATTCGAGCGCTTTGCGTCGCGTGATGGTTCCGACTATGCCGACCGGCTTCAGTCGGCGATGAGAAAGCAGTTTGGCGGACACGACGAGAAGAAATCGGGCTCATGAGATGTATAAATCATAAGCTTGCAAAAAACCGTGGTCTATTCCCTATTAGATAAAGAAATCGTGGAATTCATGATGCACGGATTGCCGGTATCAAGAGTAAACCTGCTCAATCCTGCGACTTAAATTTGCAACGTTCAACCACTTGACTTCATTTGATGAACGTTGCACAAAATGTTCGGACTTAACGCCACAAACCGCCAATTCTCCATCTTGGTCCGTGATGATAAGCATTAACGATATAACCCAATGGCCGGTCATCATCAACCAACCGTTGTTGATGCAGGAAGTTAGCCGCATATTCCTGTAATCGTTTTATCCGTTCTTCTGTCGGCGGATGGCTTCTGAGCCAAGAAGGCTCCGGATTGCCCCAGCCGGGCAGCAAAATAGACAGCCATGATCTCCGGGTTCGTTCAATTTTCACTAAGGCATAAGCTAATCCCAGCGGATCATTAGTCAGAGTGGCCGATTTTAGATCGGCGTCATATTCGCGCACTCTCGACAATCCCAATTGAACCAATAGCGTCAAGTGCGGTGAAAAAATTAATATGATTAGGGCAAGCGGACTAATCCGGACAAGATAGTCGTCATTGAACAGCAACGGTAACGACAAAATGATCAAGATTTGTCCTGCTCCTGAAAACAGGCTGGTCAACCGGCTAACATAATCCGCCAGCCCCATGACCTTCAAGTCGCCATTGGCAAGATGGGCGATTTCATGTCCGAGAACGCCAACTATCTCGCGCTGGTTGAGTTGATGCAGCAAACCGTCTGTCAAGGCAATGGCCGAATGTTTGGGACTGCCAACCGCAAAAGCATTGATGACCGAACTAGGCACGTAGTATAAAACCGGAGTAGACGGCAATTCAGCACGCTCTGCAAGCCTATGCACGATTTCCCATAAAACGGGGGCTTCGTAAGTATAAATTGGACGGGCGTTATATAGTCTCAAGGTTATACGCCATGCGGCAACAGGTTCAAATAACAATGCAAATACAGTGCTGGCGATAGCCAGCCAAAAACCTAGCTCGCCAAAAATCAAGCTAGCCGTCAGGCAGCTAATGCTTAGCAAAATCAAAATTAAAAGTATTGTTTGTAACCGATTGGCCCAATGATGTTGATGCGGGATAAATTCAGGGTGCATGCTTTTCAACTCATGACGTGAAAATTTTATAAAGCGACTATAAAGCCAACAATCAAAATATGCCAGCCTTAAGTCTTGCCCGTGAAGCTCGATAAGGCTTCATGACCTGAAATTGCATCAAAAAGCTCTTTATCTATCGAACTCTAGCGTAAACGGTGAAATGTTCCATGTAAATTTTCCAGCAATTCCTCTATGTTTTTATTGGCTTGCTCCATGGCGGCCAGTCGGCTGGCGTTTTCGCTGGACAGCGATTCCGCGCAGGAACGGAACAAAGAAATGAACAAAAAAGCGGAATAGGGTCAAATCGCGAAAGATACGCAGCCCGCTGGTTGGCGCATCTACGAGCTACAATACCCTTATAATCGAAGTTATTGTATAACGAACATTATCCATGACTTGGTGTATAATTTTCTGAGATCATACACACAGGAGTATCCCATTTTAGCCAAAATGAGGGCCTGGGTGCAGTTAAGCACAAAATTCATTGACTTTTAAGGCTATTGGGTATAATTTTAATACGTCAGCGTATGAACGGAACGGCGAAAGCCGCGCGATGATCCCGCCAGAAATGGCCTTCACCCAAGTGTGAAGATACCCAAGAGGTCCGGTTAAAATTTAAAAAGCCCCCCCCAAGGGGCTTTTTTTATGTCGGAATTTTGATGGGTTTGTTGTTCAAAATGTTGAACAGAATAATCGTGAACCCAATCGGTTTTTTCTTCGGCGTATTGCTCCGATGCGCTGCATCACGCACATACGCGCTTTGCACATACAGGTTGATAACCCCTCTCTGGGTACTGCGCGAGGCCTCGAAGTAAATCTCATAATCTAGGCGCTCGCCTTCCTGAGTGATCACTTCTACCACAAAGAAATTGCCCTTTCCGGAATGATGGCATTTTCGGCGATGCAGTTCTTTGACGATAGCCGGCAACTCTTTGGATAAGCCATACCGCCGAAAATCAAAAACTCTGGATTCGCGGGAGTCCACATACAAGAGATTTTGGTCGGGGTTTTCGCCTTGCTTTATGCCCCGCGTAAAACAATGCATACTGAATATGACATCAACCTCATACACCAGCTCAGGCTTATCGCCCTTTGCAGGTTGACGATAGGTTAGGCGCTTAGGGTGAAGGTGCGTCAGATCATAAACAACTCCATCGAATTCAAATGATTTCCAATGGATCATGCGTCCCCGACTACTTTCAATATAGCCTTCCCTTTGCGTTTGGTGCGTTTCTCACGTTCTTCGCATCCGGCTTCGCGAGCTTGTAGCTCTTCTTGTGCATAAGGGGTAGCGAATTTGACCAGGCCTGAAAAATCATACTGATTGGTCTTGTTTCTATTGTTCTCAACCCGCCGCTGAATGCGCGTGATAAAGCCAGCGCCTTCCAGTTTCTTGATGCGGCGGCGCATGGTCGAAGGAT
>CAVUMJ010000431.1:0-4772 GCA_963741375.1 uncultured Pseudomonadota bacterium | reverse complement strand
AAGACAATCAACTACGTCATCAATATGGTCTCCGGCGTCTTCCCCGGCCTTCCCGTTTACATCGCACTGGGCAACAACGACTCCGACTGCGGCGACTACCAGATTGACACCAACGGCGAGTTTCTCTCCAGGGTTGGCAGCGAGGTCACGAAGAACTTTCCCGCTGCTGAGCAAGCCGGCACACGCGCCAGCTTTTCCGAGGGCGGCTATTATGGCGTCTCTCTGCCCGCGCCTTTGCGGAATGCGCGCCTGCTGGTTCTCAACGATATTTTCATGTCGAAGAATTACTCGACCTGCACGGGCAAGCCGGACCTGCGGGAATCAGAGGCGCAGCTTGTCTGGCTTCACCAACAGCTTGCCGAAGCTCGCGTCAACAAGCAGAGGGTTTGGGTGATGGGTCACATTCCGCCGGGAGTCGATCTTTACTCCTCAGCCAAAAAAATGGCCGCGCTGTACGTCGGCGGACAAGAATGCCGCAGCTTGTCGGTGTAGATTGCCTCGCACCGGTCGAGCCGTCCGTGTCCGAACATGGCGAAGAAGTCGTCGAATTCGAGATTGCGAATGCCGGACAGCTTGAGTTCAAAAAGGTCTGCCGCGGATTAACGTCGACGGCGATGACCCGCTGAACGACCGTGTTGATGGCCCTGCTTTCGCTAAACAATTCCTGTTAAGCTATAACAGCGGCGCCACCATCAACGGTTTGGTTGTTCCTGATGCGGTTAGCTCCGATGTTAACGGCAACTCTGTTAACGTACCATTCACCACTGCAGGTGTAGTGCCTACTCAAATCTATGTTGGCGCTGACGCGGCTAACTACTTTGGCGTTAACGTTAACGACACTCGTTACCCTGACGTAATCGCCATCGCTCAAGTTGGCTCCATTTACGCCGGCGGTAAATTGTCTAAAATTGCAGAGCACGGCGGCGGCAACGTAAGTGACCGTCATGTGCCTATCATTGTTTCTGCTCCAAGCATCAAAAGTGGCAAAGTATTTACCAACAGCGTTGAAACCACTCAAATCGCACCAACCATTCTGAACTTGCTGAACATTGATCCATATGAGCTGCAAGCTGTTAGAGCTGAAAATACTCAAGTTCTGCCGGGCCTGAGATAAGGCAAACCCTAAACAGGGTCAGCTTAACCTGACCCTGTCCTTGCACTAAAAACCGGCCATGGCTGACGCCCCGGCCGGTTTTTTTATGCCCGATAGCCGTTAGCGGAAAGCTTAATGAGGTCAGGTTAATTTCACAATTCCTGCACACTTCCTTCAACTTGCTTATGCAATTTGGGGGTATAGTACTAGTCAGGAAGAGGATACCCTTTATTTTTCGATGAAATGGTTAAATTAATGATCAGGTAATACTGTTAAGCGTTCCGAATTTCATCTATGCTGGCCTATATCCACTAGCATTTTCAGCAAATTGTTTTTTTGGAGTTTTAAAATGTATGCGAAAACACAGAAATATTTTACTGATATGCTTCATTTTAGGATTAACACTTAGCTTATCCAATAGTAGTATTTCGGCAGATTTAGAAACACCTGCGTCACTGGAAACGGAAGCCGCGAAAATCTTATCAGTTGATGATTTAAGAAACTTTGCAGAAATATTCGGGCTTATCAAACAGAATTATGCCGATAAGATATCCGATAAAAAATTATTTGAAGAAGCAGTGCGTGGTTTGCTATCCGATCTTGATCCGCATTCGGGTTATATGACCACTGATGAATACAAAGAGTTTGCGGAAGAAGCGACTGGGCAATTCGTTGGGTTAGGCGTTGAAGTTAGCTTGGAAAATGGCTTATTGAAAGTGTTGTCCCCAATTGATGGCGCCCCGGCGCAAAGAGCGGGAATAAAAGCAGGGGACTTGATTATCAAGTTTAACGATGAACCGGTAAAAGGCAAAACATTGGCTGAAGTTGTAAAAGCCATGCGGGGAGAGCCCGGAACTGAAATTAAATTGACCATTATCCGTAACGGCCAGGAAGCCCCTATAAAATTTGCATTAACCCGTGATGTTGTTCAAGGTAAAAGTGTCAAATATCGCTTACTGGAGAAAAATTATGTCTATTTACAGATCAGCAGTTTTCAACCAGGGACTGGCAAAAGTCTTATAGAAGCAGTCAATCATTTGAAAAATGAGAACGGCGGCCCGTTCAATGGCTTAGTTCTGGATTTGCGGAATAACCCTGGTGGTGTTGTGAACGAAGCTGTTGAAGTCTGCGATGCTTTTCTTGACTCCGGACTAATTGTTTATACAAAAGGTAGAACTGAAAATGCCGAAATGCGTTTTAACGCCACGCCGGACGATGTAACAGGCGGGGCAACGATTGTGGTCTTAATCAACAATGGTTCGGCATCTGCTTCGGAAATTGTTGCCGGCGCTCTGCAGGATAATAAGCGAGCCATCATTATGGGAGAAAAATCGTTCGGAAAGGGTACAGTGCAAACTGTTATGCCATTAACGGGCGGCGCCGCCATTAAATTAACTATTGCACGCTATTTCACCCCGTCCGGGCGCTCCATTCAAGCCGAAGGCATTAAGCCGGATGTCAAATTAGCTCAACTGAAATTGCAAACTTTGGACAAAGCTAAATTCGAAACCATCAAGGAAGCGGATTTGATGCGTCATTTGACGGTGGTTAAAAGCAAAAAAGCCGATGAAATGGAAAAAATGAAAATTGAAACTATTGAGAGCGGGGAAGACGTGTCTAAAAATAATAGCGACTATGCAGTGAATGAAGCCCTAAATCTACTTAAAGGTTTAGGCAGTTTAGCGAATATTGCCCATCCATCGAAAATGTAAGTTGGTCTTTTAAAGGGTCAGGTTAGAATGGTACTTACTTAAGGAAGTAATATCAATATTAACAATAACTTAATAAATTGTTTTCTGCCTGAGTAGGATGTGCTGAATGCAGTGAAGCGCATCAATCGCGAACGATGCGCCTCCTTGCGTCGGCACATCCTACAAACTCATGTTATTGGATTATAAAGATATTTTGCTTAAGTAAGCGCCATTCGGGTCAGGTTAGTTTTTTAGTATTTATTTCAATTTTCCTTGGCCGTCCTCTTGGAATAACTTTAGCTTTTCTACCTAGGCTATGAACGGCGACCTGACCAAGATTGAGGACATCGTGCCCATCGTTCGATTCCTGGCTACCGAGGGCTGGTGGACCACAGGCCAGACCATCTTTGCCAAAGGCGGGTTATACTACGCGCTGATTTTGTCGGTATCGCAGGCTGGAAGAACTGCCAATCTTCCTTTTGCTATTTGTGATGCCGTTGCAGCAAGTTTCTTTGAGTACGAGCGAGGCATGCATGGGTAAGAACCGGCTTGAAGCATTTAGTGATGGCGTAATCGCCATCATCATTACCATTATGGTGTTGGAGCTAAAGGTGCCTCATGGCGAAAACCTTGATGCTCTTGCACCATTGATCCCGGTATTCCTGAGCTATGTGTTGAGTTTTATTTACGTCGGCATATATTGGAACAATCACCACCATATGCTGCATGCGTGTCGATATGTGACGGGGCCAATACTTTTGGCCAACTTGCATCTGTTGTTCTGGCTATCGCTGTTTCCCTTCGCCACGGGTTGGATGGGAGAAAATCACTTCGCCTCCGCACCGTCGGCCGCCTACGGTGTAGTCCTACTAATGGCCGCTGCGGCGTACTGGTTACTCCAGCAAATCATCATCGCCTCACAAGGCCGTGAATCGCTCTTGAAGAAGGCTATCGGCAGCGACTGGAAGGGGAAATTATCGCCTGTAATTTACGTTATTGCCATTTCGATAGCGTTTTGGTCGACATGGATATCCCAGTGTCTATATGTGCTGGTTGCACTGATTTGGCTTGTGCCGGATCGACGCATCGAGAATGCGCTTGCTGCCAAAGAAACATAACAAGCCTATTGAGACAGAAAAAGTGTCTCAACAGAATGACTCATATGGGTACACCAAAATGGTGCGCTGAATATTTTGTTGTGTGATTGTCAATAATAAGATAATCACAATTAATATCGTTCTGAAGTAGCGGTTTAGCGCAAATAGACTTTATATGGCATTTGTGTTGCTAACTCATTGTAATGTTTTTATTTGGTTATTCTGAAAACATCGATTACCAATTTTTATGTAAAGGTTTGCAGCATGTATTATTCGCCATGAACTGACTACCGCATTTTTGTTTGTTAAACTCCCTATTCAAGCGAAAGCCCCGCCCCAATCCAACAAGAAGGTTAGTCATCGCACGACCACGTATACATCGTCGGAAAGTCTAGGGGGTTCGCCTTCCGCCATAATAGACGAAGGCTAGACGACGCCCGAAGAGCCGCTTCTGCTGATCTTTCCCGACCGTCCAGGACGCATGTTTGTGTTTGCGTCACATGCTGGCCGCGACGGCCTTTCTAGAACCGCGGACTGATCACCCAATCGAATGCATCGAGTGGTCCTGGGACCACCCCAGACATGGACAGCACCGAGATCGCGGTCTAGGGGCAGCAGGAACGGAGCGCCTACAATGGGCGTTTTGAATCCATCCGGTCGTTTCTGCAGAATCAGGGCTCTCACGTCGACGACGAAGTCCTCTGGCGCGCGGACGGGGCCAGCTTTCCAGTCGAGTATTGGTCTTACCCGGTTCGCCGCGACGGGCAGGTGGTGGGCGCTGTGGCCACATTCCTTGACATCACCGAGCGCAGACAGTTGGAGGAGCAGTTCCGCCAGGCCCAGCAGCGCCTGCGCGACGTGGTCGTCTCAAGCCCGGCAGTGCTTTTCACG
>CAVUMJ010000430.1:0-8233 GCA_963741375.1 uncultured Pseudomonadota bacterium | reverse complement strand
GACAAAGATAACCGCTCAAACCAGCTGTCCATTTTTATAGTCGGCAATTGCCTGCTCGATCTCTTCCCGGGTATTCATCACAAATGGCCCGTATTGAACAATCGGCTCTCTTAAAGGGCGGGCAGTCAGCAACAAGAAAGCGGCCGCTTGTTCTCCAGCCTGTATTTCAAGGTGATCGCCCGGAGAGAGTACACCCGCCGATTGGGACGCCAAGGTACGTCTATTCGTCAGCGGACCAATCATCACTTGCCCCTCGTAAGGATACACAAATGCGTTGTGGTCCTGGATTAGCGAATGGCTAAAATATCCGCCTGCCGGGAGTCTGATATCCAGTAACAAAACCTCGGTGCTTATTCCTTGAATTGGACCCTTGATGGTTTTGCCCTCAATTTCAGTAATACCTGCAATGATTTTAACTTCTCCACCGTCAGGCAGCTTTGCCAAAGGTATTTCTTCCGCCTGAACATCCTGGTAACTGGCCGGTTTCATTTTCAGCTTTGCAGGCAGGTTAATCCAAAGCTGAAAACCCCGCATGCGGCCACTTTCCTGTTGAGGCATTTCAGAATGAATAATGCCGCGTCCGGCTGACATCCATTGTGCGCCACCGCTTTTTAAATCACCCTGGTTGCCGAGATGATCCTGGTGCAACATATGGCCGTCCAGCATATAGGTGACTGTCTCAAAGCCGCGATGCGGGTGGTCAGGAAAGCCGGCGATATAATCGTCGGCATTCTCTGAGGAAAATTCATCCAGCATCAGAAAAGGGTCCACGCGCAGTGATTGATTTTGTCCTAGACTGCGGCGCAGTTTAACGCCGCCGCCATCGGAAGTGGAAATGGATGGAATGACTTGCTGAAGTTCACGTGTGCTCATGTGTTACTCCTCGTTTTATCAGTCGGCGACAGGACTTGCTGTTGCCGTTGCCAAGTGCATTAGCCGCCTGGATTTGAAACAGGCATGGCGAATCAGAAGTTTATGCCTTAACCGTCAGACGAAAAATGCCGGAAATAGTTTGTAAGAGCGTTGTAATGGCTTTTTTCTTAAATTCGGTTAACCTGACGATATTTGACTTCTTATTCATAAGATAAAAAAGCATAATAATTGGGTAGTAATAATCAATTTATTTGATAGGTTTTGTATGAGCCCACATATCACGCTGGAACAATGGCTATCTTTGATCGAAGTTGTGGATGCCGGCGGTTACGCGCAAGCAGCTGAAAAACTTTGCAAAAGCCAATCTGCGGTTAGTTACGCAGTACAAAAAATAGAATCCTTGCTGGGTGTTAAAGCCTTTGAGATTCAAGGCCGCAAAGCGATACTCACACCTACCGGCCAAATGCTCTACCGGCGAGCGCTGGCGTTGGTGAATGAAGCCAATGAGTTAGAACGGGCGGCCCACAAGCTTTCGGCTGGATGGGAAGCCGTTATCACTATCGCCGCTGAAATTCTATTCCCCTCCGATCTGCTTTTGACCTGCCTGCAGCGTTTTGGTCAGGAAAGTCCGGGTACGCGGGTAGAATTGATCGAATCGGTATTAGGGGGAACCTCGGACGCGTTGCTTAGCGGAAATGTGGATTTGGCCATATCGCCCCAATTACCTCCAGGCTTTATGGGTGACGTATTGATGCGAATTCGCTTGCTGGCGGTAGCTCATGCAGATCACCCTCTGCATCATCAAGGCCGGGAATTGAGTTATCGGGACTTGCGAGCATATCGTCATGTGGTGATTCGGGATTCAGGGGCTAGGCGCGATCGACGTGCGGTAACCGTAGAGGTTGATCAGCGTTGGACTGTCAGTCAGGTCGCTACATCAATTCAGGCAGTTTCAATGGGCTATGGCTTTGCTTGGCTGCCGGAAACGCATATTCGCGAACAGTTGAATACAGGTTTACTTAAGCCGCTACCTTTGAAGGAAGGACATATGCTCGAAACCCCGCTCTACCTGATTTTGGCAAATCCCGACTTTGCAGGACCCGGAGTCATGAGGCTGGCCGATATCTTTAAAAGTTTGAATTAGGTTAGTCAGGTTTTGTTTATCAGCTTCTTCAACCTGTTCAGTTAAGTTAACATATCCTGTAGCTGTTCTGCTTAACTTACTAATTATTCATTTGCCTTATTTAGGATTCGATCAATGACTTCATTTGCCGCTATTCTGGCCAGAGCCGAACGACGCAAAGGTGGAGCCGAAGCGCTTAAAGCCTTGCTGCCGCCAGTACCGGATAGCCTAAAACTCAAAAACACCCCGGACAGCCGCATCTTAGCCGAAATGACAAAACGGATTTTTTGCAGCGGTTTTTCCTGGAAAGTGATTGATTCCAAATGGCCGGGTTTTGAAGAAGCCTTCCTGGGTTTTGATGCCGAGAAACTGGTCTATCAACCCAATGAGTTCTGGGATGCGCTGTTAAAAGATCAACGCATTGTCCGCAATGGCGCTAAGATTTTTTCGGTGCGGCACAACGCGGTTTTTGTTAGGGAGATTTCCGAAAAGCACGGCGGTTTCGGCACATTTCTGGCAGAATGGCCTGCTTCGCAGCAGATTGATCTTTTGCAATTGCTGGTCAAACAAGGCAGCCGTCTTGGCGGCAATACCGGACAAATGTTTCTACGCTTTGTGGGTTGGGACGGTTTTTTCGCTTCCAAGGATGTGGTCGCATGTTTGCGCGATGCAGGCCTGGACATTGCCTCGGAAGTCAAATCAAAAGGCGATTTTGCTAAAGTTCAGGCGCAATTTAACGCCTGGGCTGCGGAAACCGGACTTTCTTACCTGCATTTATCGCGTATTTGCGCCATGTCAATCGGCGAGAATTCATTGCAAACCGGTGAAGAAGATTTTTAGGTCTTTCGTGCAGGATGCCTGGATTTTAGAACTAACCGTTTGCCATGCTCGCCTGTACAATTGATAATCAAATCAAACTTGGTGTTCTGTATAATTATAACAGTTTACAACTCTACTATTGATTCGCCATGACTATCGATGCTTTTCTATACGATACTGAACGTTTACATTCAATCGCCTCTAGTGAAATCGTAAAAAAAGGCTTGATTTTCTTTACGGAAAATAGAGTTATCGACTTAACCAAGGAAAATGACCGTTTAGTCGCCCAAGTTGAAGATTGTAACGATGAAATATATTGGATTGCGGTAACTCACGCTCAGGATGGCAAATTATTGACTGATTGCGATTGTAATGAAAAACATGAAATTTGCTGTCATGCCATTGCAGTTTTATACAGTTATGCCGATCTTTATCATCCGGAAAATAAGAATTTAACCAGCGCCATGGATGAAGCGATACAAGAGCGTATTAAAAAAGGCCGAAATGAAGTTAATGTAAAACTGTTAAGCGGAAATTTAGGTTTCGGCGTTTGGCGCGCCAATTCACTCATTTCTTCCACGCATTGGCAACAATCCTATCAGGTGCAAATCCGTTCTTTAGATCATCGTATGAACTATTGCACGTGCCCCGATTTAGCAAGCAATCGGCTTGGCACCTGTAAACATATAGAAGCCGTATTGCACCATGTTCAAAAAGATCCAAAATACCGGCAATTTAAAAATCAGCCGGCCGCCACTTCTTTTGTTTATCTGGCCTGGGAATCCGCAACCCGGCCAATCATAAAATTACAACGTTGCGCCAAGGTGGAAACCGGTCTTGGCAGCCTGTTTAACGAGTTTTTTAATCAGCAAGATATCTTTACCGGGCGTTTGCCCGAGGATTTTTTTCGCTTTTCTCATCTGGTATATGGGCGTGAAGATTTTCTATTGGGCGCAGATGTTGAACAATATGTGCAACAATATGCCGATGATGCTGCTCAAGCCATGCGCGGCCAGGAAATCCGCAGGTCTATCCTGCAAAGCAATGGCGTATTGCCGGGTTTAAGGGTACGTTTATTTCCCTATCAATCTGAAGGGGTTGCGTTTTTGGCATCCAGAGGTCGAGCCTTGTTGGCAGATGATATGGGTCTTGGAAAAACGTTGCAATCTATTGCCGCAGCCTGCTGGCTGGCTGACAATGCAGCGGTAAACCGGGTGCTGATCATTTGTCCGGCTTCCTTAAAACATCAATGGGCTCGGGAAATTGGCAAATTTACCGGCAAATCCGTACAGATTATTCAAGGCGCAGTAGAAAACCGTTCTGTGCAATATAAAGCGGACGCATTATTTTTTATTGTGAATTACGAACTCATTCTGCGAGATTTGTCTGTCATCAGCGGAACGCTAAAACCCGACCTGCTGATTTTGGACGAAGCGCAACGCATTAAAAATTGGCGGACCAAACTGGCATCCTCGGTTAAACTGATTCCTAGCCGTTATGTTTTTGTATTGACAGGCACACCTCTGGAAAACCGATTGGAAGACTTGTACAGCCTCTTGCAAATGGTGGATGCCAGGGTGTTAGGGCCGCTTTGGCGTTGCTTGCTTGATTTTCATATTACCGATGAACGCGGCAAAGTCGTCGGCTACCGCAATCTTTCCGAATTACGGCGGCGAATAGCGCCTGTGGTATTACGCCGCAATCGCACCTTGGTCAGCGATCAATTACCGGATCGTACTGAAGTAGTTCTAGATATCCCGATGAATAATCAGCAAAGAGAATTACATGACACCGCTTTAAGCACAGCAGGTTCGCTAGCCAAAATTGCCAAAAAACGCCCGTTAACGCCGAGCGAACAAAATAAACTAATGAGCGCCTTGCAAAATGCTCGAATGGCCTGTAATGCTGCCGGCTTGGTCGATAAAGAAACGCAAGGTTCGCCCAAACTGGACGAACTAGCCAGATTATTGGATGAGTTGTGCGTACAAAGCAACCGTAAAGCAGTGGTGTTTTCGCAGTGGAGTTTGATGACCACAATGGTGGAAAATCTGGCGCGAGAAATGGGGATTGGCTGCGTACATTTACACGGCGGCGTAGCCACTGCCAAGCGCGGAGAATTAATGGAAAAATTCAGTCAGGATGATGCCATCCAGTTGTTTATCTCCACTGATGCAGGCGGTGTTGGCTTAAACCTACAGATAGCGAGTGTATTGATCAATCTGGATATGCCCTGGAATCCCGCCATCCTGGATCAACGAATTGCCAGAATCCATCGGCTAGGACAAAAACAAAAAGTGCAGATATTTCTGTTGATTTCTGAAGACTCCTATGAACAGCGTGTAGCTGACTTGGTAAAAGGCAAACGCGATTTATTTGATAACGTTATCGACCCGGACGCTTCGGAAGATGTTGTGGGGATTTCCAAAAAAATGCTGCAAACCTTGATTGAGGATTTGGCCCCGGACACAACAGCGGAGATCAGACCAATACAACCTGAGGAACAACTAGCAACCGAAGACAACCAAATAAATTTAGATATCCCATCAGTAGAAAAAAGCACAACTTTTGAGGTGGATGAAGAAATCTATGAGGAATTAAAACAACTCATCACAAATATTCAAAGCACTTTTGGTGAACGCATTGAACGCATTTTAGCTAAAAATGGCTGTTTGATGGTGGTGGTGCCGGAATGGAAGGAAACTGATGAGCAGAATGCATGCAACCTCTCCACAGCAGAAATTACCGTTGCAGTGATTGATACTCGCTCTCTACACAGTTTACAACGTTTAGGCGGCAATTCCCCCTTATCCGACACCAAAACTTTATTTGAACCCACTACAATAGCTACTGCCCCTGAAAATCCATTATTAAAACAAGCCGATCAAAAGTTGAATTCCGCGAAATTATTATTGGATCAGCAGTGTTTTGCCGGAGTGCTGGATATACTGGCGTCTGCAGTCGTTTCAAAAGTTGCTGCGCTAAGTGGTCAAAGCCGTATGCCGATTATCACTAACATTGCAGTCTGGCTGTACAGCGAAATTGCTCCGCTCAACATCCTGACTGCGGAACAAGCTGCGCTGGTGCTGCAAGTCACCGCTTTAAATCAAGGTGGCGAAGTGCCCGAATTGTTAATAAGGCAAAGTCATACTTATGTGGAAAATCTGTTTGCTGAATTAAATAGGTAAGCCGATTTCAATTCTCTGCTCTATTGCGTAGAAATATATATAGATGGTGTTAGCACTGAATTACACGTTACTTGGATGCCCCCAAGTAACGCCGATTCAGCAAGTTTACTACCCTGCAAAAGATAACAAAAGCCAGAGAAAAACTTATCATTGTTTCTTATAGATCGTAAAATAGTTTTAACTTTTTTACGATGAGTCTTATTTTGGAATGCAAGCATACAGTATATAAATCTCAACTGAGCTCTTTCAGAATCGGCAAATGCTGTTTGTATCCGGCCCTGGAGCGCTAATATTGCCAGTACGTTACGCAAAGAACCGAAAACCTACTTATGGGACTGGTCTCCGATAGGTCCCTGCGCAAACATTTTTATCGCAACTTATCTAATGATAGCACCCTAATAGTTGAAAATATGGCCTTGATTCAATTTGCCATTGAATATTTGTGTTAACTAATTGATTTGTCGCAATAATGTTCAAAATACATCATGAGCGGAATGAAAGTCTAATGACTGCATATCACTTAAAAATGAAAGGCCGCTAAATTCAGCCTCATTAAAATTTTCAGCCATTTGGCTGTGTTAGTTACAAATCAAAACTTAATCTACTCGCAAGCGAAAAATAAGCCGGGTAAAATACAGCACAAATTTAAAAAACACTTAAGTATCGTGAGGCGCTTAACCGTTCCGACTCCATGAAAAAAACAACCATCAAAGCTTCTACAGAAAAATCCGAATCAAGTTTAGAGCAAACTGCTTTAGCTCAGTTTTCAGCAAATCGTTATAAAGAAGCAACTGATTTATACAAGAACTTGTTGAAGCGCTCGGATAAGCCTTTCTTTCGGCAACAGTTGGCGCAATGTTATTTGCAAAGAGCGCTGAGCATGTCGGCTAAAGACATGCCGAAAGAAGCTATTATTTTATGGGAAAATTATGCCGAATGGGCTAAACCACCGCTGGCGGCTTTGGATGCTTACATTTTGTGGCTATTAGCCGCCAAAAATACTCAAAAAGCTTACGCAAAACTAGAGCAATTGACAGCACAACAGTTAGATGAAAACTTTCCTGAACTTGCTGTCCGGTTGGGGTTTTTGATTGTTTCGGGTAATATGGAAGTTGCCGAACATTTGCCGAAAGACTCTGCGTTTGCCGCACATTTAGGTTTGATTCAGGATGTTTTCAACGCCTATCGAAACCAGCAAACCGAGGCCGTTGATGAAGCCTTGAAAAAGCTGCCGTTCCGTTCCGCCTTCCGTGATTTGCGATCCTTGCTGAAAGCTCAACTCGCCAGCGCCGTATCGGTCGAACAAGCACGAATAATGCTGTCGAAAATACCGGATCATTCGCCTTACCGGCCGGCTGCCGATGCATTACTGGCTTATACCCAAACAGGCATTGGGTTTGTCGAAACCGCGCAAAACCTTGACCATAATCTCCGCCACATTATAGTTCGGGTTAAGGGGTTGTCCAAAATGCAGACGGATTTATTGGAGACCTTGCATAAGCTTCAAGGTGGCCCTCAGACCGATAAATCACGATTCAATCTGGCAATGCAATTTCGGGCCTTATTTGGAAAAAAAGCGGCGCAAGACTATTGTCTGTCATTGCTTTTGAACTATCCGGCCGGACAGAAGGAATACCTTAAAAACTTCATTTCAAAGGACACATTTGAAGAAAACAGAATACAAGCCATACTGCGCGAGCAAAGTCACAATAACTACGAATCATTGTTTTACTGGCGGCAATGCATCAAGACTTTACAAGATGAAAGTCCTGAAAATAACCTGAAAATAGCGCTGATTTTAAGACATATGTCGATTGGGCTCCCGGAAGAAAAAGCGGTTGACCTGATCATTGAAAGCCTGGATTACGACGCTGGAGATCGGAAAAGTTATCTGGTGATACTGCATTTTTACGATAAGCTTCAACCTGATGCAGATGAATTCGAACGCTGGCTGGAACTGAGTTTGAAACGTTTCCCCGGCGATACTGATTTACTAACCCGCGCCGCCAAATTTGCCTCCGGCAAAAAAGCCTTCAAAAAGGCAGCCGCGTATGCAAAGGCATTGTTGAAAATAGATCCGGTCAATACCTTGGCTAAACAGCTAATGTTCAACAGTCATCTGGCGCATGTCCGTCAGCTGATCAAAACCAAAAAATTTCATCTGGTGGATAAGGAAATCCAGGCCGTAGAGCAACTGGCAGTTGATAAAAGTCTGCGTCGATAGCAATACATC
>CAVUMJ010000429.1:0-9496 GCA_963741375.1 uncultured Pseudomonadota bacterium | reverse complement strand
ACTTCAATATGTCTAATGGCATGAATCTGACACACGTATTCTTTTATCACGGAAGTGTCTTCGCGTAGCGGCGTGGTTGCCTCATATTTAGGCATTTCTTCAGACTTTTCGGTTTCTTCGTGATGGCAACCGCTTAGTAGCGTAGCAATTAAACCAAGAGTGACAGATGCTTTAGTGATCATTATTAGAGTGCGATAGAAAAATTCTTTTTATTAAAAATGGGAATTGACAATAGAGGCTATTTGGTAGAGGCAGACCTTATCTAGAATCCTTGGCAAGGTGATTGGTTTACGCATTATTACAATTATAAACTAAAGCTGTCGTAATCATAGGCAATTTGACCGGTGGGTGGTGAAGCCGAAAATAAAATCAGACAGTCAATCGTATTCATAACAATATCATGTCACTAATTCGCTTAGAGGTTTGCCAAGCGCTAAAGTTCAATTACAAAAGCAGGATAAATGAGGATGAATTACCAAGCTTGAAAAGCACGAAGCGGGCGGCTGGTATCGAAATCATCAAGCCTTGGAAATCGAAGGCAGTAGTTAATGCGAAAGTATTCGTTAATTTCTTGGTTTTGCTGGGTTTCACTTCGTGCTTTTCAAGCTGTTTTTGCTCTACCCAGCCATATTGCTCAAAAAGAATCGGCGTTCACCAGAAAATGTACGCCTATACTGGCGAAATAAGCCAGTAAAATCACCGGAAACCATTTCATATGGCTGCTAAAGGTATATAAGCCTTTTGCCTGTCCCATTAAACCAATACCGGGCGCGGAGCCTATAGCCAAAAGGCTGCCGCCTACGCCAAGAGTTAGCGTTAACAGCAGCCATTGACCGGGCGGGATGTTCGGGTCCATGGTTAATACTGCAAACATCAAGGTGCCGTTATCCACAAAAGCAGATGACAGGCCAATCAGAATGTTGGCTACCGTCGGGTTTTGCCCACCGTAAAGCAAATGGGAAATCGCATCCAGATAGCCAATAAAGCCCAGGCCGCCGATACCCATCATGGCGCCATAGAAAAATAGCAAGGTATCCCATTCCAGCCTGCCTACTTTTTCAAAAATATCCAGTCTGTTCATTTCCACAATGTCTGCCGTTATTTCTTCCTGATCTTTTTGAACGGTGATCATTTGAGCTAATTGCAGGCCTTTATCACTTTTTTGTAAATAAAAATAAAAGAATTGCAATAACGATAAACCGGCCATCATTCCGGCTGCGGCAGGTAGATGTAAAGTCATATCAAATGTTACCGCCAGCGAAATGCTTACTCCAAACAGTAGAATCACCCGTTTTGCGCCACGCGGCAATTTCACCATGCCGATTTCGACAGTAGGTTTGTCTTTAGGCAGAGCAAAGTTCATGGCGATTGCAGGTATCAGAAAGTTGACCAGGCAGGGCAGAAAAAGCTTAAAAAAAGCGGTAAATCCCAGCATGCCATGCTGCCAGACAAACAATGTGGAGATGCCGCCCAACGGGCTAAAAGAGCCGCCGGCGTTGGTGGCGATAATAATATTGATACAGGCTAAAGAAACAAAACGTGGGCTGTTTTTACCGACGGATACCACGACCGCTCCCATTAACAAACCGGCAGTTAAACCGTTTATGACGCTGGATAAAAAAAACACCAGCCAGCCGGTAATCCAGAATAATTGCCGGTAACTTAATTTTTTGCCGACCAGCCAGGATTTTAAGGCGTCGAAGATGCGCATGTCTTCCATGGCGTTTAAATACGTCATGGAAACCATGATGAATAGTAATAATTCGATATAAGATTGTAAATTACTCTTAAAAGCCCCGACTGCCAGCAAATCGTTGCCTTGTTGCTGGTAGGCCAAAACGATAAAAAACCAGATTAGCGCTGCGGCGAGCAGCATAGGTTTGGACTTGCGTAATTCCATGGTCTCTTCAAACATGGCAGCTATATAGGCCGCCACCATAACTATGACTGAAAGAATACCCGCCCAATGGTGAGTTAAATCAAGTTGATGCAGAGCTGCGCTTGAAGCTTCTGCGGCATATCCCATTTCCGGTATCAAAACCGCCAACCCTAGCAAATAAAAACCACAACGCAAATTAGTCCCCTTGAACAAGTAAAATACACGGACTAAGCCTAATGGATATGTCCGCCAATTAAATTTTGATATTTTATATTGACTTGCATAGTTTGATTAAATTGTCATTTAACCAGTTAAATCAAAGCCAATTAGCGATGAATATTTGAAGATAGGGTGAAATCAAAGCTGGGGAGATTAAATAACAATAAAACCCAACAGTTCTTTAAGTATCAATCTAAAATAACTCGCCGATAAAACAAACTATTTTAAACTAAATCAGGCTTGCAAGTATTATTGAGTCTAAAAAATCTAAATTTTTGGTAAATACCCAAAGGACGTATGGATCATAGGAATAGCTTCGCTATTTTGCTAAAGCTTACCTCCATTCATTAAAAACAGAGTGCCTATGCTGGCGAAAAAACCTAACAAAATAGCCGGCATCCAACGCAAATGAAAGGTAAAAGTGTAACCTTCGCCTTCTTTCATGACGCCTTTCATTAAACCCAAAACATGCAGGCCTGGGGCAGAGCCTATCGCCAAAAGACTGCCACCCACCCCTAAAGTCAAAGTCAATAACAGCCATTGGCCGTTGGGGAAGTTAGGATGCATATTCAGCACAGCAAACATCAACGTACCGTTGTCGATACATGAAGACGACAAGCCAATTAATATGTTAGCAAGGGTAGGGCTGATTTTGCCGAATAAATATTGAGCCATAGTGTCCATATAACCCAAGAAACTAAGCGAGCCGATAATCATGATGGCGCCATAGAAAAACAGCAAGGTGTCCCAGTCCACACCGGCGACACACTTGAAAACGTCAAAACCCTTTTGCGAGTTATCACAGCCTGGTTTCTCTGACTTAGTTAAGTAATAACTGTAAAATTGCAACAGCGCCAAGCCGAACATCATGCCTGCAATAGCCGGTGTTTCCAGAAAAACGTTGGAGGCAATCGTCACGCAAAGAGTAATCACAAAAATTAAAATAACTCCGTTGCTGCCGCGTTTTAAAACTATCACTTCATTATCATTTGGCACTGGGTTTTTTTTAACGATGGCGAAATGCATCAAAGCCGCGGGCACCACAAAGTTGACGATGCAGGGAATGGTTAAATTAAAAAACTCGGTAAAATGCAACATTTTTTGTTGCCAGACAAAGAAAGTGGAAATACCGCCCAAAGGACTCATAGTGCCGCCTGCATTGGCGGCCACAACGGCATTAATGCCGGCAAGGCCGACAAATTCCGGTTCGTCTTTGCCTATCACCAGTATGATGTATCCCATTAACAAACCCACGGTTAAACTGCTGATAACGGTGGAAAACAAAAAGGCAATGACTCCGGTAATCCAGAATAATTGCCGGTAACTATATTGTTTGTGAGATAACAAAATGCGCAGACCATCAAAAATACCGCGTTCCGTCATGGTATTTAAGAAAGTCATGGAAACCATGATGAACAGGAACAGTTCCACATAAGCCATCAGATTGCTTTCAAAACCGCCGGTGACGACTTTGGGCGATTCGTGGATGTGGGCGTAATAAATATAAATGGCAAACCAGATCAATGCCGAACCTAACACCATAGGCTTGGCTTTACTCAATTGATGCAAGTCTTCCGTCATGGCGACGATGTAGGCGAATATGGTGATGGCAACCGCCACATATCCGATTATATGATCTTTTAAATCCAGCTGAATCGGACTGGCCGATTCTTGAGCAATGCTTAATGATGGGAAAACAATAAAAAATGCTAAAACAATAAAATTGGGCAGATTAAGCAAAGATAGAGTTTTTTTCATTTGAACTGGATGATGATAAATTTTTAGACTTCCATTGCTGCTAAACAAGCCGGGGAGACCAGCACATATTCAGTAGATACCTTTATTTCCTGGGAGGCTGCTAATGTCCAAAGCCAACCTGCAACAGCAGTCCGGCTCGAATAACCCGAAAACCGCTGTCGTTTGGCATTTTAATTATAGCCGGATTACTCGGCTGTTATGCATTGATTTTGTAAAAAATCCTGAGTGATTATGAAATTCACAGTTTCAAATTGGCGAATGATGATATGTTAATTGCTGTTGCAACTATTACATTTAAATTTTGCAAGAGAGATTATTTATTGAGCTCTGTAGAAATAATAATCCATTCCGTGTATAAATTGCCTAAAGTTCAAGATGAATAAAATTAATATGTCCAATCAGAATGGTACATACTTAACAGGATTATTCTTGACTTTCAATAATGTAGCTTGGGTATGCAGGAATTTGCTCCTGCAATTCCTGCATACACTACATCCATGTAGATAACAGGAATTTGCTCCTGCAATTCCTGCATACACTACATCCATGTAGATAAGGCGATGGCCGTAACCTAACACGACGGCATTGAAGGTGGCTATAGCTTCGATTGTTGGGTTACGCTCTATCGAGCTAACCCAACGATGGCGCGAATTAATTTATAACGCATTGATTAAAAAACATTATATTCTTGAGTAAGTGCCATTCATGTCTAATTATATTTACGCAATTTTTGGCGGGCCGGATTTTGATTCGATTGACAATGCAGTAGAAAAAGCCTTTTCTGAAAGTGACCGCTTTCAAATCACCAGCGGACAATGGCTGGTTCGATCTCAGTCGGCCCTGGCTGCCGAGGTGTCTGCTCAGCTTATAGGAAATGGTGAGCACTTTTATAATATTATCGTTAGATTTAAGGATTATTACGGCTGGAATGATAAAGCCGTCTGGGAATGGGCGGAGGTCAAGGCTCGTGGGGAATGATAATGTCATTGAAGGGGTGTTTCCTTCGGCAGCGCCTAGTTTCTCGAAAGATAGCCTTAAAGAAACAGAGTCTGAAAATACCAATAAAGAGGGCAAAGAAAATATGTCCGATACTATCTCTAAAGACTGGATAGAAAAGCGTCTTCAAGATGCCGATCACAAACGCGAGCTCGATCGTAAAGAATGGCAATCGGAAGTGAAGGACATGGATCATCGCTTCAATTTGCTGATTTCGGAATCAAATGCCAAGTTTGACAAGTTGTTTGCTGAGATGAAGTCCGAATCGGAAAAAAATATTTTAAGAGTTGAGGCGTCGATATCAAAAGCCCAGCTGCAAATTATCATTTGGGTAATCGGAACTTTTATCGCCGTCACATTCGGAGCGCTACGATTTTTGCCGCCATCTTCAAACTTTTCGGAAGAAATAAGAAAGCCTGTTGCTGGCATGGAACATCAAGTAAAGCCGGAAATACCTTCTCCACTTAATCAGGACAATCCGGATAAAAAAACCGACATTCAAAAAAGTAAATGATTTTCTAAAAGCGCCTTCAGCAAATCCGCTACGACGGGTTTTTATTGCGCGAAATAACCTTTCAAATTAAAAACCGAATTACGACCTTCCCGGCGCAATAAATACCCCGGAAATTAAGCAGCCGCTTTCCAATTTCAAGCTATTGCGGCATGGTGGCGGCCGCGCTTTTAATCCTGTCTTGAATTTCCGGCGGCAGGGAATTGAAAAAACCTTCCGGATTGGACTGAGCCTGTTGCATGATGATCAGCATCTTGTCCGGGTCGCCTGCCGACTGCTGCAGCAAGATCGGCATGATATCGGCGGAGATATTATACAGCGCCTGTCTGTTGGCGGGATTGTTGCCGACCGCCGCCAAAGCCTGCTGGTCAGCCGCTTTTCCGGCCGGAGTGCCGGCGGCGTCGCAATTCCGGTTTCTCAGGCAATTTTGGGTCTCCGTCAATGCAGTATCGGCATGGTCATCCGCATACAGGTTTTGTGAGCTTAAACTTAGCAGCAGTGCGGCAACATAAAAAATCCGGATTAACATCAATGCCCCCTTTAAATTTTTAAGAATTGGCGATATCCAGGCTGACTATAGATGGCATTCGGCTAAACTCATAATGCTATGTGTTGATAATGATTGCCGGTTCGCAAAATAATAAAGTTTGGTTTATTGCCTCTCCCGGTTTTGCATGCTCTTTAGATAGCCGCTACATCGGCAATCCAGCCGTCGCGAAGCCAAGTTTGTAAAAAGCCCGCTACGCTGATAACGATTTGTGCTTCGTCCAACCATTCGCCTAGCCCCGTACAGACCTCAGCAAAACATTGCCCTTGCAGAAACGCGTCGATAGCAAACGCCTCCTGAACCGACAAGGAGCGGAATAAAAGTTTGAGCTGTTGCCGCCAGATTATCCAGGCCTGCAATTCGGTATTCGCTATAAAATCCGGTAGCGTTTCTTGCTGATTCGATGCTTGCCGGATTTGCGGGGCGTTATAGTGCAAATCAATGCGGCGCAGGGAGGGATGAAACTTTAGTTTTAGCGACGGCCAATGCGCCGGCTCGATGGCGGCCAAGCGGTGGTAATCGGCCACAGTGCTTTCAGGCGCATCAAATGCTTCGCTTAGCGCCCATTCAAAAGCCGCTAACTCCGCTATCTCTGCTTGCTTTGAATAAGGCGGCGTTTCCGCCAAAAAGCCCGGCAGATAGCGGCCGAACCAGCGTATGGAAAATTGATCGGAAGGTGAGGCGTCAATATAGGCACGGCACATGGTATTGAACCCTTCATCATTCAGCCAATTTTGCAAGGCGGGATAATCGGCGCTGAGCGCTTCGATCAGACGTAAGCGATAAGCTTCGGTATAAACGGTAAAACGTTCTACAGCAGAGGCTTGGCCGGTATCAACCACAAAGTCCGGTGGTGTGTCCTGAAAATGCAGCACGCCTGACTGAAACGCCTGTTGCAGCTCAGATAGGCTGAAAGCTTGATTACTCATGCGGATAACTCCAATGAATTAGCGATTTGTTTGGCTAGTTCAAGCTCAGCCAATAACTCGGCGAAAGGTGGAATATTGTCATCACGCTCTATCATTGTGGAAATTGGCCCGAAACGGCGCAATGCAGCTTCATAAAGTGTCCACACAGGATCGATTACCGTGTCGCCGTGACTATCGATGATGATATTGCCAAGGTTTAGATGACCGGCAAGATGAAATTGGCGGACACGATTCACGGAAACATTGTTCAGGTAAACCAGCGGATCAAAACCATGATTATGGGCGCTGACATAGATATTGTTGATGTCTAACAAAATCAGGCAGTCTGCGCGTTCCGCAACGGCGCTGAGGAATTCCCATTCGGTCATTTCGGAATGGGAATAAGAGATATAGCTGGAAACATTTTCCAGCAAAATTCTACGGCCCAGAAAGTCTTGCACGGTTTTGACGCGGTCCGCTACGTGTTGCAAGGCTTCTTCGGTATACGGTAACGGCAAAAGATCGTGCAGATTAATGCCGTTAACACCAGTCCAGCACAGATGATCTGAAATCCAGGCGGGCTGAATACGTTCCGCCAGGGTTTTCACTTGGCGTAAATAATCAAAATTCAAACTGTCGGTACTGCCGATAGACAGCGAAACCCCATGCATGACCATAGGATAATCGGCGCGAATGCTGTCGAGATAATACAGCGGCTTGCCGCCGGGAACCAGAAAATTCTCGGTGATGATCTCAAACCAATCGACGGGCGGTTTGCCGGCCAGGATAGTTTCATAGTGGTCTGTGCGTAAACCCAAACCAAAGCCTAGATAAGGTGGATTTTCTATAACCGGCATCAGCAGGTTCCATTTGGAGTTGTAAAAACAAAGGGGCGGTTCATGGCCGTCCCTTTGTCCGTAAAAAGCCTGTGTTACATTGCAGGCGCCGGTAAAACTTTACCACCTTTTTCGGTGCATTCTTTTTGAGTTGTGGAGCTGATGCCCTTGCCCTTGCAAGCATTTTGGCCTTTACAAGCATTGCTGGCAGTTTTGCACTCGGATTGGCCTTTACAGGCGTTAATGCCGCCGCAAGTCACTTTTGCTTCTTGCGTATCGCCTTTATCGGCCGCCATCACAGATCCGGACAGAAATAATGCCGCTGCCGCCGTAGCCAATAACAAGCCTGATGTATTTTTTGAAGTACTCATAAGTTATTCCTAAATTGATGTTGAATGATAGATATTCACCGAATCCGCCTCATGCTGAACGGCGCCTACTCTTTAAAAGAGCTTTATTTTTTTCGCACCTTTGTTTAGGTGGTGCGCCCACATCAGCCGCAATCCATGCGTCCGATACTGGTTGGAAACAGCAGACTAAATCCAGCTTACTCCGCCATATAGAACCATTAATCAACAGTTAGTCGAGAGATTTAAGTTTTCCTTACAGGTGTTTTAAAATTAAATTTATGTGCCTTTATGATTTTTACCTAACTGGTTTTGCAACTGTTCGGTATAACGATGCGCCACCTTGCGGATGAATCGGGACTGAGTCCGAAAATGCCGGCAACGAGCGCATATCAAAATATGCAAGCCTACAGAGAACTGTTCGGCTGTACTTAAATCTTTATCTAATCCTTTGGAAACCAGAAGAGAAATATCACGGCAGTTACGCATGGCGTTGCTCCTGTTTTGTCGTATTAAACCAGTGGATTTCCAGGCATTCGCGTAGCCGTAGCCTAGCGCGATGCATGGTTACCCAGTAATTGGACTCGCTGAGCCCCGTTTCCTCGCAAACTTCGCCGGCTTCCAATCCTACCAATTCGCGTAGCATAAAAACCTTGGCCATTTGTGCTGGCAGCTTGTTTTGACAGGTTTCATAGATTAGCCAAAATTCCTGTTGCTGCAGCGCCGTTTCCGGATCTCCCCAGGTTGTGGGGCCACCATTCCAGTGACCGTTGCTCATGAAAAAATCATCTTCGTCTGTTTCGTTATCGGTGGTGTCAATCCTGTCAGCGCCAGTGACGACGATCTCACGGGCGTTGCGCCGCCAATGGTCCACGAGTTTGTGCTTAAGAATGCCGATCAACCAAGTGCGAAGCCCGGACTTTTCATCGAAGCTTGCAGAAGATTGCCAAGCGGCCAGTAAGGTTTCCTGAACGATATCGTCTGCCAAATCGTTGTCCCGCAATTGCAGCAACGCATAACGGAACAACACGGGGCGTTGTTGGTTAAGGGTTTGTTCACTCAAGGTGTGGTTGATGGTTGATTCTATGTCGCTTAGCAACATGCACATTTCTCCTTAGCCGATTCCATTTTTAATGATAAAAACCAACTGCCGACAGCTAATGCTAACAATTTCCCTTGGATTTCCATAAAGTTGGTTTCCAGTCCGGCCATGATCAGTAAAAAGCTTAAACCTAGTTCGCCCATTGTCCCCACCAAACCATCCCCGCATTCAGCAGATTAAGGATATGAGGGCCAATAACAATAGCAGTTCAAAAAAAATAGCCGGGAATGCCGCCATAAAAACCGTCTTGCAGTTTAACAGCAAATGTAAAATTCAACCTAAACTTAAGATATCTGAAAACTTGATTAGACCTCTAACAAAATAGTTACCCATTCAGAAAAAATCTAAATTGATTTAAAGAAATATTATGTTTGGTGTGTTAAGCCTTTGAAG
>CAVUMJ010000428.1:0-7067 GCA_963741375.1 uncultured Pseudomonadota bacterium | reverse complement strand
GCCTGATCGTTTGACGCCGCAACCATCAATTGAAGAACGCATACCTCTGTTGATATCCTTGTATAACGAAGTCACCATTGTCCAGGCAGCGGACAGCGCAACCGGCAATACCCCCGCAAGAAGGCCGAATCCAGCAGGCATGAAAGCAGTGCTGTTTCGATTTGTAAAATACTTAAAAGAAAGCCTTGATTAAGCCATGAAAACAATTCTAACGACTCTCTTATTTTTGCTATCTTTTAGCGCCTTGGCCAGCAGCAGCCTTAAGCTCGAAGACGCAGACATAGACTTGTCCGACTCCGTATCACTTGAACGCGGCGCGAAATACTTTGTCACTTATTGTTTAGGCTGCCATTCCGCTAAACATATCCGCTACAAACGTATCGCTTTGGATCTGCATATTGATGAAGCTGAAATCCTCAAAAATGTTGCCCCGCTGGGAGCTGGAATCTATGATCAAATGCACTCCGCGATGAACAGTCATGACGCTGAAAAATGGTTTGGCACGACACCGCCTGACTTGTCCCTGATTGCCCGTTCTCGTGGCGCAGACTGGCTTAAAAGTTATCTGAAAGGCTTTTATGAAGACAAAACCAAACCGACAGGCGTGAATAATGTCATTTTCCCGGATGTAGCTATGCCGAATGTGTTCTGGCAAAAACAGGGAACTCAACAGGCTGTCATTGAAAAAGTTGAGGGGCATAACGTAGTCACTGAGTTAAAGCTTGAACAACCCGGTCAGTTATCAGCTAAGGAATTCGATAAATTGATTGACGATCTTGTCAATTTTCTGGTTTATGTCGGAGAGCCGGTTCAACTGGAAAGACAATCCATGGGTAAATACGTGTTATTTTTCATTCTGATGTTTACCGTCCTGGCATACTTACTGAAAAAAGAATTTTGGAAAGATGTACACTAGGAGGCTGTCCGAGCATTTTGCGGAAAGTCAAAAAATGTCTTTCCGCAGCCGTTATTTATGCTTTGCTTTTTGACACCCCCCAATTCCAAGATTAACCGTGATATAATTCTTGTAGCTCCGCCCCTGTTATTTAAAGAGGTTATATTTCGTGGCAAACATCACCAGCCGAAAATCTGCAATGACTCTTTTCTCATCACCTATCTGCATTATGAGTCACTGCGCCCGCCTTGTCGTCCACGAAAAAGGCGTACCCGCAGATATTGAATTTTTTGACACCAATGATCCGCCGGAAGATCTATTGGAATTAAACCCTAACGGCAATGCTCCAACTTTTGTAGAAAGGGATCTGGTGCTTTATGACGCCAGAATCATCATGGAGTATCTGGATGAACGCTTTCCGCATCCGGCATTGCATCAAATGGATCCGGTCTCGCGCGCCAATGCTCGTATGTTGATTAAACGCATAGACCAGGAATGGTATCCTTTACTGGAGGAAATTCAGGTCCATGGCGACAAAAAAGCCGCCAAAAGCAAAAAACTGCTTAAAGAAAGCTTGATGTCCGCCGCACCTGTATTTGAAGCAACGCCTTATTTCATGAGCGAGGAATATTCTCTAATCGATTGTGTCATGGCGCCTTTTTTATGGCGGCTGCCGAGTGTTGGTATTGATATTACCAGTCTGGGCAAAGGTATTACGGCTTACGCAAATCGCCTGTTTTCTAGAAAAGCTTTTCAAGACAGTCTTAGCAGTCAAGAAAAGGACTTGATGCCAACCCAAAACAAATGACCCCGCTCAAACCATATTTGATTAGATCCATCTACGAATGGATAGTTGACAATAGCTTGACGCCTCACTTGCTGGTCAATGCAGAATTCCCCGGAGTTGTTCTGCCTGGCGATTTTGTTGAGGATGGCAAAATTGTTTTGAATATCAGACCGGAAGCGATTCAAGGCTTAGTTCTGGGTAACGATGAAATTCAGTTCAATGCCCGTTTTTCAGGAAAAGCCATGCGTATTTCAGCCCCTACCAAAGCAGTTCTGGCCATTTATGCCAAAGAAAACGGTAAAGGCATGATTTTTGACCAAGAAGACATTGATGACGAGCCACCGCCTGAACAGCCTAAAACTCAGCAAAGACCGCAGCTGCGCGTTGTAAAATAACTCATCCAACTTTAATCTGGAAACCGCAGTTTACCGCTAATCAACAGATGGAAAAAGCGCTATCAAAAGCGTGAAACTGCCACTTCTACGATCAATTATTTTTTTAATAAAAACTTTATCGATTTCAACATAAGTCACTAAAGACAGTTGCAAAACAATTGCGTTAGAATGTGTCTGTACTCAATTATTTGGGGAAGGTCATGAGCAGTGAAAAATTTACTACGTTTAATGAAATTGAAATCAATCAACGTTTAAGCAGTGAATTACCAAACTGGTATTATGAAAACGGCTGGATCAGACGTAAAATCAAAACTAGCGGCTGGAAAGCAACATTAATGGTAGTCAACACCATTGGTCATCTTGCTGAAAAAGCCTGGCATCACCCTGATTTGACGGTGTCTTATGCTTTTGTCATTGTCAAACTGGTAACGCATGTCGCCAAAGGCGTCACCGAAAAAGATTTTGCCCTGGCAAAAAAAATTGAAGAAGTCGTGCTTTGGGATGCTCATGAATCCTCCGGCGGTATTTTCGAAGGCACCCCTGACGATCCTCGTTTCAAATACATTAAGAAAGATTAACTACAGGAATAACTTATGATTGAAATTACTGAGGTGCCCAGTCCATTTTGCGGAATTGGCACTGATGACCTGAATATCCAGGTAGACGGCTTATCGCTGACAGTAAAAAGCCACGGCTGCGCAGTCAATACTCCGGCGTTTGAATTGCCAATTAGTGACACCCAGCCACGCGTAGACGGACAAATAGTCAGCCTGGAAACGGCTGTCGCTAAAGCTGCTAATATTTTACGTGATGTCCGGCAGCCTTTATTCGGCGGCTGCGCAACCGATGTTGCCGGCATGCGGGCATTATTGGCTTTAGCTGACCGCATAGGCGCTGTTGTTGATAATACCGCCTTTAACAATGCTCGCCGCAACATGTTGGCGCTCCAGGATACCGGTTGGATGAACACCACTTTGGCGGAATTAAAAAACCGTTGTGATGTGCTTTTAATTGTCGGAACGGATTTGGAGGGTTTTGCACCTCGCTTTTTTGAACGCTACTTGTGGAACGAAGAATCCATGCATCTTGGCAACACGAATAGCCGTGAAATTATTTATCTTGGCAAATCCCCTTCCGGAACGGCATCCACTTCGCCTTCAGGCCGTCAAGCTACAATTTTACCCTGCGCAGACGCTGATCTACCGGAAGTCATGGCGGCATTATCGGCATTACTGAAAGGCCGTAAATTGCAAGCCCAAACAATCGCAGGATTGGCAATTAGTGATTTACAGAGCATTCTTGATAAATTGAAAGCCGCCAATTATGGGGTAATTTGCTGGGGCGCCGCTGCACTGGCATTTGAACATGCAGAGTTAACGGTCCAAGCCATCTGCTCTGTTGTTAAAGACATCAATAACCAAGGAGTCCGATGCTCCGGTTTTCCTCTGGGAGGAAGAGAGGGCGACCAGACCGCCAATCAAGTGTGTGGCTGGACTACCGGCTATCCAGCCAGGGTTAGTTTTGCCAGAGGTTTTCCTGAATACGATCCTTTCTTATTTGAAACACAGTTACTGTTAAATAACAAAGAGGCTGATGCTTTATTGTGGGTGCAGGCTTTTAATGTAAACCCGCCGCCGTCAACTGAAATTCCATGCATAGTGTTAGGCCGATCCGGCATGAAGTTTAACAAGGAACCGCAAGTTTTTATTCCAATCGGCACTCCCGGAATAGACCATGCCGGCCACGCTTATCGGCTTGATAACGTCGTGGCCATTCGATTAAAAAAACTTAGAGATTCCGGCTTACCCAGCACAGCACAAGTGCTGAGCGCCATTGAACAGATTTTGCAGGTGTCAACATGCTAATAAAACTTACCGGCGGCGCAATATATGACCCAGCCAATGGCATAGCAGGTCAACAACAAGATATTTACATCCAAAACGGCCGCATTATCGACCGGCCTGCCGGCGATTTGCCTGTTGATCAGGAATATGATCTTAAAGGCAAGATTGTGATGTCCGGAGCCATAGATTTGCACACCCATATCGGTGGCGGCAAAGGCAATATTGCCAGAACTTTGTTACCTGAAGATCACCGCATTGACCCGGTTTCCCGTACCGTTCTTACCCGTTCCGGTTCCGGGCATGCCATGCCCAGTACTTTTGTCACGGGTTACCGATATGCGGAGATGGGCTATACAGCGGCTTTTGAACCTGCAGTATTACCCATTAACGCCAGACAAGCGCATATGGAAATGGCTGATATTCCCATTCTGGATAAAGGCGGTTACGTTCTGCTTGGCAGTGATGACTTTTTGTTGCGAATGCTCACAGCTAAAAAGGATCAAAAAGCCATCAACGACTATGTTGCCTGGATACTGCATTCGGCCAAGGGCATCGGGATTAAAGTCGTTAACGCCGGGGGAATTAGCGCTTTCAAATTCAACCAGCGCAAACTCGATCTGGATGAAAAAAACAGCCATTACGATGTGACTCCCCGGCAAATTTTGCAAACCTTGGCTAAAGCTGTAAAAGAATTGGGCTTAACTCATCCCTTACATGTACATGGTTGCAATCTGGGCGTTCCAGGCAATGTCGAGACAACCCTCAACACCATTGAGGGCATAGAAGGATTGCCTATGCATTTAACCCATATCCAGTTTCACAGTTACGGCAAGGAAGGCGATTTCAAATTTTCTTCCGGCGCTGCTCAAATTGCCGAAGCAATCAATCGCAACAAAAACATTACGGCCGACGTCGGCCAGGTTATGTTCGGGCAAACCGTTACCGCTTCCGGCGACAATATGCGCCAACATTACAACCATCGTTATGCCAATCCGAATAAATGGGTTTGTATGGATATTGAGTGCGACGCCGGTTGCGGCATTGTGCCTTTCAAATATCAAAATCAGAATTTCGTCAATGCCTTGCAATGGGCCATTGGTCTGGAAACTTTCCTGCTGGTAAACGATCCGTGGCGAATCTTTCTAACCACAGACCATCCAAACGGCGCGCCATTCATGAGTTATCCGCACTTGATACGCTTGTTAATGGATAAAAGCTTCCGTAACGATATGCTGGCGACTATCCATCCGGAAGCGCAAAAAATGACCACCTTAGCCAGCATTGATCGTGAATACACTTTAAATGAAATTGCCATCCTGACTCGCGCCGGCGCCGCCAGAATCATCGGTCTGCAAGACCGCGGCGCACTGAGTCCAGGTAACTGGGCGGACATTACCGTCTACACGGACAATGCCGACCGCCAGGCAATGTTCACTAAACCGGATTATGTCTTTAAAGACGGTGAACTGGTCGTAAAAGACGGAGAAGTCGTTCAGGTCAAATGGGGAACCACTCATATCGTCAGACCTGATTTCGACCACTCAATTGAGCAAGATTTGCTAAAATATTTCAACAGTTTTATGACTATGAAACTAGGCAATTTTAAAATTAGTGATGACGAGATTACAGAAGATGGACGCGGTAGTCTAACTGCACATCCATTAAGAGGTGCAGTAGCATGATCATAAACGGCGTTAATATCGATAAAACTTTTGCCGAAGCCTTCCCGATGAAAGCTACGCGCGCCATTATCACTGCCCAAAATGAAAAATGGGCCATGATTGCCGCGCAAGCCATGACCGGGTTTGCCACGTCAGTCATAGCCTGTGGTTGTGAAGCCGGCATTGAACGGGTGCTTTCCCCGGAAGAAACGCCCGATGGCCGTGCCGGAGTGAGCATTTTGATTTTCGCCATGGGCGGCAAAGGTTTGGCCAAACAATTGGAAACCCGCGCAGGACAATGCGTGCTCACTTCACCTACTTCAGCATTATTTGCCGGCATTTCCGGCGGCAAAGCTATTCCATTGGGAAAAAATCTGCGCTTCTTTGGCGACGGCTTCCAAATTTCTAAAAAAATCGGTAACAAACGCTATTGGCGGGTACCGGTAATGGATGGCGAGTTTTTAACTGAAGCAACTACCGGCATGATAGATGCCGTAGGGGGCGGCAATTTTCTGGTTTTGGCGGAATCCCAGCCGCAAGCCTTGGCTGCTTGTGAAGCAGCTATTGAAGAAATGCGAAAAATCCCCAATGTAATCATGCCATTCCCGGGCGGAGTTGTGCGTTCCGGGTCTAAAGTCGGCTCAAAATATCCTGCTTTGGGCGCATCCACCAACGATGCATTTTGCCCAACTTTAAAAGGTATTACCAATACTGATCTATCCCCTGAAATAGAATCCGTGATGGAAATCGTGATTGACGGCTTAACCAAGGAAGACATAGACAAAGCCATGCGTGCCGGTATTCAAGCCGTCTGTAACCTGGGCTCCGGCAATGGCGTTAAGCGTATCAGCGCCGGGAATTATGGCGGCAAACTAGGCCCGTTCCACTTTCATTTGCAGGAGATCATGGCATGAGCAACTTAACTTTTACCTTGAAAGGTCAAACCGATCAGCGTATTGATCTTTCGCCGCTGGTTTGTCAAAAATTACAAAATCTAAACCCTGAAGAAATTGCAGGCATTCAACTGCAACATGGTAACCGCAAGGTTCGCGTTGACGAATTGTTCAACATCAGCGGTTCAGATTCTCAAAATATTGTGTTTGCCAATAGCAATAGCAAACTGGACTATATTGGCAAGGAGTTGGAAGGCGGCAACATCACTATCCATGGCGACGCCGGCGCCTACCTGGCTCTGAGCATGAAATCCGGCACTATTACTGTCACAGGCAACACCGGCATTTTTACCGCATGTGAAATGAAAAACGGCTTTTTACAAATTGAAGGGAATGCCGGCGATTTTCTTGGCGGCGCTCTGCCCGGCAACAAACAAGGCATGAAAGGCGGCGCCGTTTTGGTAAAAGGCAATGTCGGCGCTCGTGCGGGCGATCATATGCGTCGCGGCCAAATCCTCATTGAAGGCAGTGCCGGCGACTATTGCGGTTCACGCATGCTGGCCGGAACCATAGCCGTAATGGGCAATACCGG
>CAVUMJ010000427.1:0-3391 GCA_963741375.1 uncultured Pseudomonadota bacterium | reverse complement strand
CCAAGCATCAGGGCGACTTCCGCAAGATCGTCCAGGGCGTGAACGACACGCTCGATGCCGTCATCGGGCCGTTGAACGTTGCCGCCAACTATGTCGACCAGATCTCCAAGGGAGCCATCCCGCCGAAGATCACCGACAACTACAATGGCGACTTCAACGCCATCAAGAACAACCTCAACACCTGCATCGACGCAGTGAACGCGCTCGTTGCCGACGCCAACATGCTCTCGGTTGCCGCCGTGGAAGGCAAGCTCGCTACCCGCGCCGACGCCACCAAGCATCAGGGCGACTTCCGAAGATCGTCCAGGGTGTCGACGACACGCTCGACGCGGTCATCGGGCCGTTGAACAACATCAAGGAGGTGATCGAAGCCCTCGGCGATAACGACATGAGCACCAGCTTGAAGGGCGAATTCCGGGGCGATTTCCTCGCCCTGAAAGAAGCGTTCGAGCGTGCGCTGACGGAGGTCAACGGCACCCTGCACCAGATCGTCGACGCGGTCCAGCAAGTCGGACAATCGTCGGAGGAGCTGCGGGATGATTGACACCAACTCCATTCCGCCGCTGGTGCGGGTCAGCCTCCTGCTCGGCAGCAGCGCCGATTCCGGCAGCGAGGCAACTTTGGCCATCACGCGTCTCATTGCCCTGCCGTCCGCCACCATGCCGTCCGTCGTGCAAATGCCGAAGGGTGGCGGCGGCGGTGGCGGTGGCGGCGGCGGTATCAACCAAGTTAGCCAGGGAGGGCATCCTTAATGAAAGTGACCTTTCGCCACGACTCCCGCGGCATTGCGCTCATAATGGTGATGTGTGCCATTTTTGTGTTGGCGGCCATGGCGGCAGGGCTGGCGCTTTCCATGAAAGTGGAAGCCAAGCTCGGGCAAAATGCGAATTCCGAACAGCAGATGCTTTGGCTGGGCCGCTCGGGCGTGGTAAATTTCTGCCGCTTCCGGTAAATGACCGTTTCTATGCAAATTGATAGCTTGCTGAATTAACTCAGTCTGATCAGCCAAAGGCTTGGTTGATTTCATATCAGATGGGGCCAAAGCTCTAGCTTATTTTAGCGGGAATAACCCATAATCTTAAATCTTCGCCAAGGCTTCTAAAGCGGCCGAATAATCCGGTTCATCAGCAAGTTCATGAACCAATTGCGTATATACCACAGTGTCATTTTCATCTAAAACCAACACAGCCCTGGCCGTTAGACCCGCCAGAATGCTATCCAGCAGTTCCACGCCATAATCATGAGCAAAACTTGAACGGAAACTGGACAGTGCGATGACGTGCTTGATAGCGTCGGTTTCACAAAATCTGGCCTGGGCAAAAGGCAAATCAGCCGAAATAACCAAAACTACGGTATTATCCAAATGCGCGGCTTTTTCGTTGAATTTTCTGGTTGAGGTTTGACAAGTTGGGGTATCAAGACTGGGCACGATATTCAATACCTTGCGTTTGCCGGTAAACTCACCTAAACCGATATCCTGCAATTTACGATTAGTCAGTTTAAATAACGGCGCCTCCGACCCAACAGCAGGTAATTCACCGACAGTGTTGACTGGTTTTCCTTGAAAGGTGATTGTTGCCATAACTTTATCCTTAAGCAGAATGATTATTTGCGTTTGTTAAATTCTACCAGACGCTTGCGCTTTTTGACCTGACGTTCGGTTAATTTATTTTTTTGTCCGTGAAAAGGGTTTTCGGGAGATTTAAATACCAGGCGCACCGGCGTACCTTTCAAACGCAGTTGCATGCGGAAATAATTCATCAAATAGCTTTTATACGCTCCGGGTATGGAATCGGTCTGCACGCCGTGAATGACAACCACCGGTGGATTGCGTCCGCCCTGATGAGCATATTTTAATTTGATGCGTCTGCCGCCCACCATCGGCGGTTGATGCGCGCTGACGGCGTCATTCAGTATCCTGGTAAGCAATGGGGTGGACATGTCTATCATAGCCGAATCGTATAAATCATGCACTACATCGAATAATTTACCCACTCCACTGCCGTGTAGCGCGGATATAGGGTGTTTTTCAGCAAATGACAGAAACGGCAATTTAATATCCAACTGTTTTTTAACAAATTCCTTATGCTCGGCAGTTAAACCATCCCATTTATTTAAACCGATAATCAGCGCCCTGCCCGCCTCTAAAACCAAACCAAGAATATGAGCATCCTGATCGGTGACGCCTTCCTGCGCATCAATCAGATAAATCACTACATGAGCTTTTTCAATGGCTTGCAGAGATTTTATAATGCTAAATTTTTCAACAAGCAGGGAAACTTTTGCCCGCCGCCGCATCCCGGCGGTATCAATCAAAGTAAATTTTTTGCCGTCACGCTCAAAAGGCACGTAAATAGTATCTCTGGTAGTGCCGGCCTCATCGAAAACCACAACGCGTTCTTCACCTAACAATCGATTGACCAGCGTAGACTTCCCCACATTGGGACGGCCAACAATGGCTATAGCAATACCTGGGTCCAATTCCTCAAAGCCATCCTCATCAGGCGGTAATAATTCATCAATGCGTTCCAGTAAATCGTGAACATTACGGCCATGACTGGCGGCAATTGCCACCGGTTCACCCAATCCGATACTATAAAAATCATTGGAAACCGTACGGCTATCTATGCCATCAATTTTATTGACCACCAAAACCATGGGTTTATTCAGTTTTCGTAAAGAAACCGCAATGGCTTGATCAAGCGCATTAAGCCCTTCTCGCGCATCGACCAGAAAAAACACCAGATCCGCTTCCTGAAGGGCGATTTCGACCTGTTTCTGCGAGAACACATCAATACCTTCCTGTTCATTGGTAATACCGCCGGTATCTACCAACAAACAATCACGCTCACCCCGTTTGATTCGCCCATATTGGCGATCCCGGGTCAGTCCGGGATAATCGGCAACCAACGCCTCTCTGCTTTTAGTGAGATAATTAAAAAGTGTAGATTTGCCGACATTGGGGCGGCCAACAAGAGCTATTACCGGTAACATACTATTTCGCTCGCATGGCGGCTAATGTACCGTCTTTGGCATAAACAATAACCAGACCGTCTTCAATCACAGGTTTGGTTTCGATTGGCGATTTTGCAATTTTGATTCTGCCAAGCACCCTGCCATCATTGGTTGATAACCAATGCACATAGCCTTCAAAATCACCAACCACAACATAATTACCATAGTTAACAGCAGCTGTTAGGCGTCTGTTATGCATATCTTTCTGCTTCCATAACGATGCGCCATTACGTTGATCCAGTTGCCAGACATCACCATGACTATCGCTTATATATAAATAACGTAGATCGGAACTGATGCTGCTATAGGAAGAAACATTTTCATTCCGCCAAATCACATCGCCATCGCCTTCAGACGCGGCGGTAGTCCCGCCTTG
>CAVUMJ010000426.1:0-4839 GCA_963741375.1 uncultured Pseudomonadota bacterium | reverse complement strand
TGGCGTGAAAAAAAAACCCGAAAATCTTCATGTAAATGAGGACCCATATCAGGATATTTTAGAACAGTTGTTATTGGATGTGAGTGACATACGTAATAGTGTCTACGAAAATGCCAATATACGCATGCAAAAATACGCCCAATATTACCGATCAGGCGTTTTTACCAAAAGTGCAATTAACCTGGCCCAATATTTGGCGCTTAGACAATTTGATTTACGTCATTTGCAGTTACGTCTGGCTCAAGTAGGGCTTTCTTCTCTTGGCCGAGCGGAATCTTGCGTGCTGTCAACCATTGATGCTGTGCTGGATTTGCTAAAGCGAGCCACAAATGCTTCTTATATCAGTATCGGTAAAGATCCAAGCGAATACGGATTTAACCGTGGTCAGCAGTTATTGGAGCAACATACCATAGAATTATTTGGCCCTTATTTTGAAAAAAGTAAGGCGCATATCATGGTGACCTTAGCGACTGAGGCAGCGTGGGATTATAAATTAATCTGTAGTTTATTAAATAAAGGTATGACCTGTGTTCGTATCAATTGCGCCCATGATGATCCGGTTATCTGGCTAGCCATGATCAGGAATGTACGCAGAGCGGAAGCTGAAATCGGACGTTCTTGCCGGGTAATGATGGATTTGGCGGGACATAAAATCAGAACTGCGGAAATTGAATTAGGCCCGGCAATTCACCATATCAAAATTGAGCGTGACGCTTATGGCGCCTGTATTATTCCGGGACGGCTATGGTTTTGTAATCAACGAGGTGTTGATAACGCTAACGACGAAGAAACTGGCTTGTTTAAAATTTCAGTTCCTGAGAGTTTTTTTACCAAATTGACGGTTGGCTCGGAGCTGACATTTAAGGATGCCAGGCATAAAATTCGCACATTAAAAGTTGAAAAATGCCTAAGTTCTGAAATATTGCAGGTTAAATGCGAACAGAGTAGTTATTTGGTTTCAGAATGTGAATTGCAGTTGCTGGATAACTCAAATCAAAAAGATGCGGTATCGGATGTCTGTCGTATTGGCGCCTTTAAAGGCCAGCCAAAAAAGATTCTATTATTCCAAGGGGATTTACTGCTGCTTACCAATCAAAACCAGACTGGCGCTCCCGCTGTTTATGACGAGCATGGTGATTTGGTAAAACCGGCCCAAATTGGTTGTACCCTGGACTTGGCGCTTAATCGCCTTAAGGTAGGGGATTCGGTTTGGATAGATGATGGCAAATTAGGTGGGAAAATAGAGGAAATTTCTGCTAACGGGGCCTTAATCAGGGTGATAAGAGCAAGAAGCAACGGCGTATGCATTCTGCCTGACAAGGGCATAAACTTTCCGGAAACCAATCTGGATTTGCCCAGCCTCAGTGAAAAAGACCTGAAAGATCTGGATTTTGCCTGTACCCATGCGGATTTGATTGGGTTTTCCTTTGTGGAGTCTTTGGCGGATATGGAATGTCTGATTGATGAACTTGCCAAGCGTAGCGCCACAGATATTCCGATTATCGCCAAAATTGAAACCAATACCGCTGTCAAGAACTTGCCTGAAATCATATTGGGCGCAATTGGCCGGCATAGTTTGGGTATCATGATCGCCAGAGGAGATTTGGCAGTGGAATTAGGCAGCGCCAGATTAGCGGAAATTCAGGAGGAATTGCTGTGGTTGTGCGAGGCGGCTCATGTTCCGGTGATTTGGGCGACGCAAGTGCTGGAATCCATCGCAAAAAAAGGCACAAAGTCCCGGCCTGAGTTTACAGACGCCGCCATGGCGGTCAGGGCGGAATGCGTGATGCTGAATAAAGGCCCTTATATTCAGGATGCGCTGGAAGCGCTAATGAATGTGATGATACGCATGCATGAACATCAGCGCAAAAAATTTCCTAAGTTACGGGCTTTACAGTGGTGACCATGCCGGATTTCCGGTCATTCGGCATGAGTATAATGTATGTTTAATGATGAGAATTAAGCCCCGGTTTTTTCCTGCTTCTCGGCCCGTTTAAAGAAAGCCGAGGGAGGCGTGACAAGTTGTTGTGAAATGATGCTTATCTATCTCCCCCCAGATCAGGATTAACGCTCGTCATCCATTAAAGCGCCCATCCATGCTGAATGGATACTCCTAGGGCTGAATGTACGGTAGCGGATTTTCATTGTTATCACGGCTTACCGTACGAAAACCAATATGGGCAATGGGTAAATTAGCCTCATGCGCTTCACGCGCAGATGGCCGGTAACGCACACAAAAATTCCGGCCACACAAATGCGAACCGCCTTTAACCACCATTGCCAAGTCAGGTCTGGAGGTATTGGCAGCGCCACCTGGGAAAGCAGGGGTTGATTGCGGTTCATGGGATGATGTATAGACATCTCTGGTTTGTTCCCAGGCATTGCCGACCATATCGTAAAGATTAAAATCATTGGCGGTGAAACAGCCAACTGGCGCTAAACCAGTGTAACCATCTTCCTGGTTATTCTGTGTGGGGAATGTGCCTTGCCAGAAGTTAGCCAAGGGTTTTCCTTGTTTGTCTCTTGGTTCTTTTTCCAGGTCGGCGCCTTGGTGACCGGCTTTGGCTGCGTACTCCCATTCAGCTTCAGTCGGTAAATCACGGCCTAGCCAGTTGGCATAAGCCAGGGCGTCTTTATAGGTGATCAAGGTCACCGGTTGATTGTCTTTAGATGCTGAACCGTCTTGGTAAGGATGCCGCCAATTAGCGCCCTGCATAAAAGTCCACCAAGCATAAGGCCGCCGATTAAGTTCTTCGGAACTGGGGTTGTGGAACACTACCCCGCCTCCATCTTTTTCCGCTTCTGTGACGTAATTCGTCGCTTTTACAAAGGCGGCAAACTGCGCCACCGTCACTTCAGTCTGATCTATCCAGAACCCGCTAACCTTGGTTTTAAGCTCCTGGCGTTCTTCCTGGTACCCCAAGGTTGTGCCTAGCGTAAACTCCCCGCCCGCTAAATACAGCATACCTGCATGTCCATTAGTACCCCAATTACCTGGTAAACCGGAATATTGTTCACAAAGCTCAGGCGTACCTAGTGTGGCCGTTCCGGCAATTGAAGGGCGGAATACTGATATGCCATACGCAGCGAATATAAGCATACAGGCGAAGGTGGCGTGGGTTATTCGCGAATCGCCCCAGGATGATGTTTGTCTTGTTACCATCAATAAACCTCAGTAATTAGCAATAGATCTCAAGGGTTCGACACTGTTGATGTATCGAGCCCCCAAGATGCCTGATATGGAAATGCTCTAATTTGTCTTGCAGGGGCCGTTGTTTCATGGCGGCCTAAAGCTGCCGGTTAGTATTTATAAGCCCAGATAATTTTCCACAGTATTTACCCATCGCTCCTTTTCAGACTTCATGCAGTAATTCCGATCGCCTGGGTGCTCTGTCTGCAATTGGCTGCGAAATTTCAAGTAATGATGTTTGAAAGCACGAAACACCTGGGTTGTTGGTTTGTCCGCTGTTGATTTTCTTGACAAGGCTTGGCTGATTTTGTGGTCGAGCAGATCAATTTGGACATCGACATATTGCAAACATCGATTAGCACATTTTTCCGATACACCGGCAACTACCATTAGCACCGGTATAATCGATAAGGAAAGTATGGCATTATCAATCGGAACTTTTCCAGCTTTGCCTGAATGGCAATAGCCTTCAGCCTGCAACATGGCAAATATGGCTTCCCCCCACAATTTCTTTTCCAGGCATAAATGATCGCGTCTGAGCCTTAGGGCTTTTAAGTATTCGTCGCTTTGCACTTGCCTGTCTTGCGCCACCACTTCAAAATCATCCTTTAGTCCGTTGACAAGACAATTCTCGGCAAATCCCCGGCTCATTAACACAATATTCTGAAAGCTATCCGGATAAAGGGCGTCAAAAGGCACTACGGAACAGACGTTCGGTTTTCGATCGCTCTGAATCGTACAATAGTTATCTTCGCCCAGAGCCGGACATTTCTGCAGAGATTCATAATCCATAGCCTGAGTCATTATTGAAAAATAATAATCACCCTGATTGTTCATCCCGGCAGTGTGAAATAGCTGAGATTTCGCCAGATCATTGAGTAGTTGCGCATCGGCAGACGACACAGTACGCCTAAACTGTTGAGCAAACAGCACATCCCCGGCTTTATGAGGTTTGATGCGACGTAAAGCCAGGCAGCCGACGAACAGACGTTCATGGTGAAAAAGCTCGGCTACAGTCATCAGCGGTGCACTATTACAGCATTTGCCGCAAATAGTGCACTTGAAAGAAACCGTATCGAATGCCGAGTTTTCCGGGTGAGCTAGATCATCAGTCATAAAAGAAAACAGCCCTTTTTTCTAACTTAAGCATTCCCGGAAATGACAGGCCACGCATAAAAAAAGTAGTTTTTATTCACATACGCTTGTACACCGGTATTAAAATAGTAGTACCAAGCATCACTGGGATAAGGACCGTACTCGGTGCCGGACCAGTAAACCGAAGATTGAACATTACTGAATAGGCTAGTGGCTGGAACAGGCTTTTTCTCAATGCCTTTTAATTCCGTGTAAAACAGCTCGCCTAATTCACTCGTGTTCAGCGCGCCGGTTATTTGCGCCGCGGGCGGCGTGTTTGGCAGCCGCCAATTGTTGAAGCCGCCATAACTGATACTGTTCAGGTAAACGATAAAGGCATTGGCCGCCCACCAATCCAGTTGACCGGAATTGAGGTTGAAATCCGCGGCTGTTAACTTATAAGTACCAGCGGTGGTTTCAAACTCGTTTGGGGTGTCGTTAACGACGCCGCCATTGGCGCTGATGATCTGATTCACAAAATTGGCGGAGTTGCCGGAAGCGTTTAGCGATATTTA
>CAVUMJ010000425.1:0-4397 GCA_963741375.1 uncultured Pseudomonadota bacterium | reverse complement strand
CGTTTGTTTTGCCATCCTTCATAGGCCTCTTCGAATCTCATTTTTCGTATCTCGTGTAGTAGCTTTGTCCGACTCATTTGCGCCTCCTCGGCGCGTATTACAACCGGACAATTTATCTGCTACTACTCCGGACAGTTTATTTGTTCTCAACATTGACATTTTTTAAATATTGACATCGTAATAATTGATGCGTAAGATAAATGTCAATTCGGGCGTTAGCCCGACATTGCTGCTCCTTCTTCATCAAACTTATCCATTTGTAAAGGATTACGATTTTGGCGGCAAAGGAAATGCTGATCTTGAATATAAACACAGCCCGTCTTTCAATGTGTTTATCCAATCAGCTATAAAACGCATATTCAGTTGATTTATTCAACTTAAGAACAGTGCTCGTGCGCTGTAGTTTAACCCATAACGATTTCGTAAGACTGTTGTTAAGCCCTTCATATTGAAGGATTCAAAAACGTGCGCCCTAAAAACGCGCCTGTTAAGGATGGGTATTGTTCATGAAAGTGTGTTTTATTGCTTTATTCGCGTTTTTTAGTTGCTTGGAAGCCCATGCCGGTGCTTATGATCAATATATTGCAAGTGGTGTGAAGTGGTTAATAACGCCGCAAACTACACCTGCAGTGTTAGGTCCTAATGCTGACGGCAGTTGGGGGGCCAGTCCGGATGTTTAGCCGCTTTATACCAGCGCAGCTGTTAGATCCCTGGCGGCGGCGTATCAAACGCAAGCAGCTTATTATAATGGTGTGACTTGGCTGGAAAATAACGATATTACCAGCGTTGACTTAACTTCCAGATTGACGGATGCCTTGGTCAGTCACGGCGATGATTTAACTTCAGCCCAGACTTATTTAATAAATGCCCAAAACAATACTGCCGGTTGGGGATTATCGGGAAATTACCTCAGCTCCGCTTATGATACTGCTTTGGCTCTAATCGCTCTAGCCGATTTGAACGCCAGCAATGCCATTACTAATTTCAGTTCCATCACGCAAGCTGCTATCGATTTTCTGCAATCCAGTCAGCTTACCGGCGGCGGCTGGTCGGTTTACACCGCCACCACTACCGATCCGGGTACGACGGCATTAGTGCTTATAGCTTTATCCAATTACACCGCTCAATACCCCGCTTTGACAACCCCAATATCAACAACGACCACTTGCTCAGTGATTACCTGCGGAATGGCGGCGCTAAAGGCATCTGTCACATCAGCTAGTCCCATGGTCATTCAAGCAATGGCGGCGCAAGCAGCTTTGGCTAATAATGACAGCGTTAACAGCGCGGCTTTTCTGAGTTTGTTAACCGCCAGCCAAAGTACTACGAATGGCAGTTGGAGCAATGATGTTTACAGCACTGCCGTAGCGATAACGGCCTTAGCTAAAGCCAATAATTCCAGTGCATTGATGACGGTAGTAGACATTCAGGATCAAGGTTTGCGTACGGCCATTAATCTGGCATTGGGTCATAATGCAATGGATAGCATTACCCAGGGCGAACTTTTGCAACTGACCAGCTTAAATGCTTCCGGAGACGGTATTAGCAGTCTTGCCGGATTGCAGTACGCGACCAATCTGGCCAGCGTTAATCTTAACAATAATAATTTGTCTTCTATCTCCGTTTTATCCGGCATTTCGGGCCTTTCGCCTTCTGATATAAGCTGGACCGGCAATCCCGGTTATTCTCCCCCTACGCCGGTAAGCACACCGGCCATGCCGCCATTAGCCCAATTAATCTTGGCGCTGGGATTATTAGTGCTGATGACTTATTTCCGCCAATCTTCAGTTGCATAAGGAGAATGAAAATGCGTATTTATTTAGGATTGCTTTTACTGGTATCAATTGCCGTGAATGCGGATTCGAACCCAATGTCGTCAAACAATTTGGTACCGGTTAATCCATTACCCATTGAAACAATGGAAGTGGTTCAGCAAATTGGTAATAGTGTGTTGCAAGCGCGTCAATCAGCAAAACAGAACGTAAATCAAAATGGCCAAGCTTTTTTATCGGAATACAGCAATATTCTAAACAAGCTAATTGCATCGGAAAATGCAATATTAGTATCAGGCCAAGCTCAACAATCTTCGTTAGGGAGTGTATCCAATCAAGTTCAGGGTACATCGGTTGTAACGCCGAACCTGATAAAACGTATGGCGGCACAAAATCAAGCATGGGATTACATTGCAAATTTACGCGAGGCATCTGGTAAATTGGTGGCTAAAACAAATGTGCAGCCTCAAATCCAGGTCAATATTACCGATTCAGCGTTAAATAATCAACGCGCCCAACTTTTTGAAAAATGGGCCGACGAACTGGAAGGAATATTAACGGATAATGATCAGGATAGAGTCAAAAAACTCATCACCATTCAATCGAGAATCAATTTACAGCTTAAGCGATTGGGTACGGTTTCAGCCTTGGTCTCCTCTCCTTCCATTCAATCCAGAATGTGGAAAAATCCCGCTTTGCCGGAAAACAATAATTGAACTGATGTTAAGGAAAAATAAAGGAATTGTTATGTTGCGATATATGTATACCTTGGCGCTATTAATTAGTTTAAGCCTGATGCCGGCATTATCCGCCCATGCCGTTATGCCGGCAGAGACACAAGAGACGAATGAAGTTTATTTCTTACCTGCCACCAATACCTTGGCTACGTCTTTAAATAACACAGCCAACCAATTAGGGAACGCCGTAGCTATTTACCAATATGTTCATAATAATTTTACCTATGCTCCTTATCAGGGGGCCAGGTCAAATTCCATAAACACATTTTTAGCACAAAGCGGTAATGATGTGGATATCGCATCCACTTTAATTGCTATGTTGCGTTCAAAAAACATACCGGCCCGATATGCGGTGGGAACTATCCAATTACCTGCCTCTCAACTGACAAACTGGCTGGGAATTGGAAATAGCAATGTTGCCGTGCAAGTATTGTTAGATCAGGGTATCCAAAGCCTATCTTTTAATACAACAAACAACGCAACATATACCACGACAATGCCGCCAAGCGGGCCGGTGGCAAATGTGCAATTTGAACACGCATGGGTGGAAGTGTTGGTGCCCTTTGCTCAATACCGCGGCTTGCCAACTGGTATTGCAATAGATTGCTCACAACAAACTAATGCATCGCTTTGTGTTTGGGCGCCGATAGACGCCAGCTTCAAGCAGATGACTTATAACGGCCTGAACATCGATCCTTACGCCGCTGCCCAGACGGCAGCCGCGAATAACACCACTATAAGCCCCATCAGCTCTTTCAATTTTGATTACACCGGCTACTATAATGCCATACAGAGTAGTAGCACCAGTTTAATGAATAAAAATCCTTTGACAATTCTGGAAGAGGAAATTTCGGTTTGGCTGCGCACCGCTTACCCAGGCAAGACATTGCAAGATGTCGCTAATTTTGGACAAATCAATCCAATATTGGATGGGCTATTACCTGCGTCCTTGCCTTATACCGTTATAAGCAGTATTAGGAATTACGATTGTATTACCGCTACTTCGACATGCACGACCACTACAACGGCTAACTATGTCCATGATGCGGCAGTGGTTTCCACGACTAATCCAAGCTACCCGGAGCCGAAAAAATGGGATAAAACCATTACGTTCACCAATGATGGTTGTAACCCAAATGATCAAGTCAATATCGTCCTTGGAACCGCCTCGGAAAGTTTATCCCAAGTCGTCTTAAGCCAATTAACTTCTATTTTGGTAAGTTCAACAACATCCGGAATAACAACGCTTCAACAAATTTTCCGGTTGAATGGCAATCAGATTGGTTCAGCACTTTCTTTACAAGCGGGATCAATTACCATTACTTGTGCAGAAGGCAAGAAAACCGTGCAAACCGGCATGGAATATTGGATTAACGTGAAAATGGATGGGCCACCTGGCGTTAACGGCAGTGCAGACACCACAATTCAAGCAAATTATCAAGCCATGATAGGTGGGTATTATCTTATTGCAACTGGCGGAGAAACTTCCAATTGGGGGCAAGTGCATAATGCCGCCCAGCAGTTATTGACCGCTAACACACAGTATCCTATTACCTTTAATTCTGCGCAAACCGGCAGCAGCAGTCAGGCTTGCAGCATGAGTAACAGCCTTGGCTGTACGCCATATTTGAATAATGGCGTTGGCTATACTATCGCCAATGAATTGTTAAATAACCAGGCGCCAATGGATGCCTTGGTTGGCGGACTGCTCAACGTCGCAGCAACCCAATATTTTGCAAATTTGCGAGATAGCATCAAGGCCGCGGATGGATTAATGCAAACGTATACGCCAATTGCCGGTTTTTTAGGTGTGGTCAGCACCTCTGATCAATCGCCTCAGTATGTCGATAGCACGGCATTTTCAATTTCGCCGGGCGGTCTTTTGATT
>CAVUMJ010000424.1:0-5771 GCA_963741375.1 uncultured Pseudomonadota bacterium | reverse complement strand
ATGTCGTCCAGCCGGCTCTTTAACTCACGCCGCGATACACCCTTGATCCGCGCCACGAAGGCCAGGTACTCCACCACCGTCATGTCCGGATAGACGGGAGGAGTTTCCGGAAGATAGCCGGTGCGCCGCTTCGCCTCCAGGGGCTCGTCCACCACATCGTAGCCCGCCACGCGAACCTTTCCCGACGTGGGGGGGAAGAATCCCGTGATCACGCGCATGGTCGTGGTTTTCCCGGCGCCATTGGGGCCGAGAAAGCCCAGCACCTCACCCTTCTGCACATTGAAGCTCACGCCGGAAACGGCCAACGTGGGTCCGTAACGTTTGCTGAGGTTTTCAACTTCGATCATGGAAAGCCACCCTTCCTGCTTCCGAAGATATGCAACTGCTTCCGATCTCTCCAGCCCATCCTGTCGACGTGGGTCTTACGGACAATCAGACAACCATAACCAACGGCCGGACCTGCGACTATGCGTTCGGCTTGAGGCAGCAACGAGTTTGGGGAGCCGTTCAAATTGGTGTAGGCCGCTGGAAATGCCGGTTTCCATTGCGAAACTACGGATGCCTGACCATGAACATTCCAGCCTTCATCTTCCATATCATGCCAGCCGTGTTGGGCAAGCAAATGCATGAAGCTGAAGGGCTCGTCGGTATCCAGGGCGTTTGGGTCGCCTATGGCAAATACCTTTCCGGCGCCGGCAAACAGCAGAAAGTAGGCGCAAAGCCGGAATGAGCAAATTTTATGAGCTTTTTTCAAAAACATTTATCAATAGCAATTGCTCAGAGTAAATTAAGCTCAATATGAAATTTAAGCCAAGTAGGGCGGTCCTGGCTCTTCGCGGTAAAAACCGTGGCCTTGTTTTATTTAAGCTACTTTGAATGGTGTCGACGGGAATAAAGGATGCCGGTTTTTTTAATACTCAAAGTGTGCTCTGGCTCCATAAATCTCAACAGGTCCCCGGTCGGCGTTGTAGGCTGGATTGCTGATATGCTGAAAATCTGCAGAAAACCAAACCGATTCCATGACCTTAAATTTATAGTAAACGTCCAGAACTTGCTCAGGACGATAATTAATGGCGCCGTCACCGATGAAGTCATCAACTCCGCCCATGCTTAGAAAGGCGACATGAGCGGCTGATAGCCAGCTGATATTGTAGCCGACCCCGATAGCATCCTTATTCCGATTCCAGAGTCCGCCTTTAATCTGGGCGCCGAAGGATAAAGAACGGTCTGACGAGGTAAAAGAATCCACCTCGGTATTACCGTCCGAATACATACCGCGCAAGAATACACCCACTTCTTTGCTCAAAGCTTGTTCGATATTGATACCGATACCCATTTTGATATTGGTTTTACGTACGGAACATAAATCCGGGGCATTGGCATTGCCGGAACCAAAGTTATAATAACCGTAACAGTTGTTGGCATTGTATTGAGCTGGGTTGGCTTTAAAAGCGGCTATAGCGTCAGTCCATTTCCCCATAAATTCCCGGTTCAAATAACCCAGTACGGTAACTTTGCCGGGTAGATCGGAGATGGCATGGTCGTGCTCCACTTCGACCTGGTCTCCAAAGTGTGTTAGGAATCTGAAATCCAGTGGCGTGTCGTTAGGGTTTTTGGGCGGAGCAAAATGTCCAAAACGGAAAGCCCAGTTGTCATGGTAATATTCAGCCGCAGCTCCAACTGTATAACCCCTGGCGTCTGCAGCGAAGTCATAAGCGGAACTAACCATAAAAGCCATATTCATGAACTGCTGGCGTGGATCGTCGGCATAAGTGTTGTTGTCGAAGATGTCGAGTATGCTTAAATTCCCGACAGTAATCACCAAGCGGCGGCTGTCCAGATTGCGGGTGAGTTGCAAAGGTCCGGAACCGATACTGTTGGTGTCGCCGCCCATATTGACAGTCTGTCTTAAATAGAAACGCGATGTGTACCAGCGGGCGCTGACGCCACCGTTTTTTTGCAGTTCGCCGTTCTGAATAGTGCTGCCTAAACCATGTAAGCCGGACAACGGGGTTTCTGTAATCATCTCCGGCGCGTAATAGATTTCGCCGCCTTGCCAAGGGGCTTTCAGTCCGACATAAAATGTGTTTGATCCTGTCCAACTGCGCTCGGCTTGTGGAACCAATGAGTTTGTTGAGCCGTTCAGGTTAGTATAGGCGGCGGAAAAGGGGGCTTTCCAACTGGAAATATAAGTGGACTGGCCATAGACATTCCAGACTTCTTCATTCATGTCGAATAAGCCAAGATCAGAGAAGGCTTTCATGAAAGAAAAGTTGTCATCTTCAAAAGTCGGGGCTCTGTCGGTGGCATTAGCATGTAAAGCCGACAAGCCATAGATTGTGATAATTGGAATTATCTTTATCAGGAATCGATTGTCAATTGGCGACACAATTCCTCTATTACTGAAATTCAAATGTAGATGGCAAAAAAACTTGAGAAATTGCATATCAATTGCAGTTGTTTCAAAAAAATTAAAATGTTAATCGGTGAACGAGGAGGTAAGGCTTGTCATAGCAATATGCCGGTAGTGCTTTTGTAATTATGGCCGGAATGTTATGAAACCGGACTGGATTACGGGGTTAGTAATCACTCTAATACCAACTGCCGGCAGGGTTTGCCGGCTATCTGCCATGCTTTTGATTATCTCAAGTTTCATGCTTTTCCAATAGGAAAAAATTATCAACGTCATCAAATATGTATAACCGCCGGATAATCCGGTGGAACACCGAATGAGGAGAGATTGCATACATTCATAATGATCTTTAAGTCATCATCACAAAACATAAAGACTAAGGTAAACGTTAAATATTACAATTTTGTTAACCGCCCTGTTTTTAGTTTATTGGCGATTACGCACAGTATAAAAATGCACCTATTACCCTATTTTTAAAAATGTTTTTGATTTGTGCTTCAAGTTTTTTTGCAATAAATGAGAAGTATTTCGCAATATGCTTTCAATTTTGACAATTGGCAATGAATATTGACAGTTGTACTGCTTTAGAATGGGAAATGGAAAAGTTTAACCGGATATTTAATGACAATATGATTGGTTTTAAACAAATAACTTGTAAATATAATTTAGGATTGGTTCTTGAAACTTTATAATCGATAAAACTGTTGAACAAATTTTACACCCATCTGGATATTCCAATTCAGTTCATCTCAGCACCGCCTGAGGTGGGCCATATTTATATGGCATCGTATCGGACAATTTGGGTCGTGATTTCGGTACTTCTGTCAATTCTGGCATCCTATGCCGCCTTAAAAGCCTCTTCGCGCATCGAATCCCAAAAAGATTTCAGATCGAAACTAATTTGGATGATGATCAGTGCGCTTACGCTTGGCATCGGAATCTGGACGATGCATTTTATCGGCATGCTGGCAGTTAATCTTCCCTGTAGCATCAGCTATAATCCTTTTGTCACTGTGATATCAATGTTTCCAGCCATATTGTCCAGTGGTGTGGCATTAGGCATAGTTAGGCGGTCCGGTAAAAAACCAATTTCTGTTTTTGCGCGTAGTATTTTACTTGGGGCCGGTATCGGTCTAATGCATTACTCGGGTATGGCAGCCATGCATTTAGACGGTGAAATCCATTATGATTTTACGCTGTTTGCGGTATCAATATTGGTGGCTGTAGCGCTTTCCTATATTGCCTTGCTGGTAAAAGACGGCTTGATAGACCGGAGGAAATGGCGCGATGTGATAGTCGCCACTATTATAGGTATTGCTGTATCCGGCATGCATTATACTGCCATGAGGGCAGCTTACTTTGTTCATGAAGGTGTGGGTAATGACTCCTTTCCCGGCATTACCTCGGATACTCTTGCAATTTTGATTGCTGTAACCTCTATTTTTTTGATTTTAACGGTCTTGACCTTAGCTTCATTTTCACGCATCCAGGATATGACCAGGCAATTCCAAGAAAGTGAGGAGCGCTGGAAGTTTGCCTTGGAAGGTTCCGGTGACGGTGTCTGGGATTGGAATCTACAGACAGACGAGTCCTTATTTTCCAAGCGTTGGAAAGAAATGATCGGTTATTCAGAGCATGAGTTTCCGAATACAGGATCAGCCTGGATAAATCATCTGCATAATGACGATAAATCTCGGGTTTTATCTGCCTTTCAGCAATACCTGGCCAGCAACGAGCCTAATTATTCGGTTGAATTTCGTTTACGCTGCAAAGACGGCTCCTGGAAATGGATATTATCCAAAGGTAAACTGGTCAGCCGTAATACTGACGGAAACCCCATGCGGTTCATCGGCACCCATACCGATATTACCGCATCCAAGCAGGCAGAGATTGAGCTGCGCATTGCCGCCACGGCATTTGATTCACAGGAAGGTATTATTATTACCGATGCTAACCGACTGATTCTTCGTGTAAACCATGCCTTTACTGAAATTACTGGTTATTCATCCGAAGAAGTCATGGGCCGGAATCCTAAAATACTCAGTTCAGGTCATCATAGTGCAGAGTTTTTTAGCCATATGTGGTCGCAGATTAATGAAACCGGTTCATGGGAAGGTGAAATCTGGAACAGGCGCAAAGATGGTAAAACTTATCCTCAACACCTGACCATTACCGCCATTGTGGATTTGGAAGGCAGCATTACAAATTACGTTGCAACACTCACCGATATTACCATGAGCAAAGCGGCTGCCGATGAAATACAGCGTCTTGCTTTTTATGATCCACTAACTGGCCTGCCAAACCGGCAATTACTTCGCGACAGATTAAAACTGGCGCAGGCGTCAAGTCATCGTAGTGGCTGTTTAGCGTCAATGTTGTTTATTGATATGGACAATTTTAAAACCCTAAACGATACTCTTGGTCATGATGTTGGGGATTTACTGTTGCAAAATGTCGCAAAACGTTTAATTTCCTGCGTGCGCGAGGGAGACACTGTCGCCCGTCTGGGAGGGGATGAATTCGTCGTCGTGCTTGAGGATTTGGATAAAGTGGCCTTTGAAGCTGTCGTCCAAACTGAAGCTATAGGTCATAAAATACTGGCTGTGCTTGATGAACCTTATCAATTGGCAAGCTATGAATATCGCAGTACCCCCAGCATAGGCGCCACTTTGATTAACGGTCACGACCAGACTATAGACGAGCTGTTGAAACAAGCCGATATTGCCATGTATCAAGCCAAAACTTCAGGGCGTAATACCTTGCGTTTCTTTGATCCGCAGATGCAAATCAGTATAGCCGCCCGTTTATCCATGGAAACTGATTTAAGTTTAGCCTTGCAGGAAGACCAGTTCTCACTGTTTTATCAGCCGCAGGTCAATACTCAACTTGAAATCATAGGCGCGGAAGTTTTGCTCCGCTGGAACCACCCGGTTAGAGGGATGGTTTCTCCGGCAGATTTTATCCCTTTAGCCGAGGAAACCGGTCTGATTGTACCGATAGGTCAATGGGTATTGGAAACAACCTGCAATCAGATAAAAGCCTGGGAAAACATTTTGGCTATGCAACATGTTCAATTGGCTGTTAATGTCAGCGCCTATCAGTTTCGCCAATCCGAATTCGTAGAGCATGTCAGCCAAATTCTAAATAAAACCGCTATTAATCCCAACAAACTTAAACTGGAATTGACTGAAACTTTAGTGCTTCATGATATTGACGACACTATCTTAAAGATGAATGCTCTCAAGAAAATCGGTGTGCAATTTTCTATGGATGATTTTGGCACGGGCTATTCATCTCTGTCGAGCTTAAAAAAATTACCCATTGATCAGCTAAAGATCGATCAAAGCTTTGTGCATGA
>CAVUMJ010000423.1:0-4771 GCA_963741375.1 uncultured Pseudomonadota bacterium | reverse complement strand
TCATTGTCAGCAAATACAATCGATAGCGTTGGTTCCCCCTCCTAATTTCAATTAGTCTTGATCTTAAATTTTGCAGAGTATCAAACATGCCACTATTAATGGCTTATAAAAAGCTGATTCGGCCCTGTTTTTTAATTGTCGGCATTTGCCTGTCCGCCTGTTCAGAACATACCCTGACTACGCCATTTGTTGATCAGGCTTTGCAAGTTACAAGAGCCAGTCCGATTGTAGAACAAGTTCCGGCAATGCAAAACGTGGAAAGTTTTGATCTTTATGTGGATGATGAAACTACTCATGCGGTTTTTACCGCCACAGGAGAAGATAAGCAACATCCCTTAATTGGCTATTTGCATTCCGAAGACGGCGGCCAACATTGGTCAACACCTGTTGAAATAGCTAAGCAATTTAATCTATCGGTATTGTCCAGAGCGGGGAATGATGTTCAGATAGCAGCATCAGGAGAAAATTTGCTGGTTATTCTGCAATCCGTAGGCGAATTGCCCGGTATGGGGCCATTGGCTGTAATTTATTCTACCGATGCAGGTAAAACCTGGCAAAAAGGTCAGAATCCCACCGGAACCGCTAATGATCAATCTCATTCTGATTTGGCGGCTGACCAGCTAGGCCGTTTCCATTTGGTTTGGCTAGACGATAGAGATGAAAATGGCTATCAAGGTTTGCGTTATGCCGGAACTAACGACGCAGGACAACATTGGGATTTACAGCAGACCATAGATGAGTCCAGCTGTTCTTGTTGTTGGAATCGCATGCTGGTGACTGATTCAGGCTTAATTAATGTTTTGTACCGTGATATGGAGCGGCGTGACATGGCTTTGGCGCAATCTGCCGATTACGGTCAAACCTGGAAACAAGTGGCAAAGGTTGGTAATTTTGACTGGAAATTCGATGGTTGCCCGCATAATGGCGGAGGCATTACTGAAGCGGGTAAGGGGGATTTGCATGCGGTGGTCTGGACTGGCAAGGAAAATCAAACCGGTTTATATCATCTGTTTTCTTCAGATACAGGCGCTAATTGGAGCATGCCTCAAGTTATCGGCGAAGGAACTTCCGCTTTCCATAGCGATATCGCTGCAATTGATGAAAGGCGACTGGCCGTCATTTGGGATGCCATGGGGCCGGAAGGAACCACTATTTTTATAGCCGACTCCAGTGATAACGGCCATACCTGGTCAATACCGCAAGCTATTTCTACACCGGGAGTGACAGCGGCATTTCCGCGAATAGTCAGGGAAGATTCGGGCTGGCTGGCAATGTGGGTAGAGCAGCAAACTAAAACATCCAAAAAATGGGTATCAGCCCTAATTCACTGATTTTGTAACTATAGAGGTTGTCATGCATAAACTGCACATAAGAAAAATAATTAAGATCACGTTTTTGTTATCAACACTTATCATCCCCCTGCCGGTGATGGCTCACGCAATTTTGGTGAAGTCTCAACCAGCCAAAGATGAAACGCTCAAAGAGCCTCCAAAACAAATAGACTTGTGGTTTAACGATAAAGTTAGAAGTGAATACAAGGCATTAGCGGTCATTGATAGTAGCGGAAAACGTGTTGATAACCACGACGTTGAACAAAGTCTGACTGATGGTTCAAATATTCATGCCACTGTTTCGAATCTGACTCCCGGTAAATACTTGGTGCGTTATCGGGTAGTTTCTGAAGACACGCATATTGTGACTGGTAAATTTGAATTTACATTTCAACCCTAGTTTCGCATTGTGGCGATTAGTGCTTTTATCAAATCTGTTTAAAATTATGAAATACTTTCAAAAAAGCTTTTTCTGTCTGTTTGTGCTAAGTTTTTGCTGCCTGATGCTGTCCGGGTGTGACAAACTTGGAATAAATACAAATAAATCCAATGCTCTAGGTAATCGGCCTGATTTGGATTGTATTATTGCTAACGATTTTTACGCAGTACATTTCAGCGCATATATTCAACCGGTTAAAGGTGAACAAAATCCCGATATTAAATCCGCTTTTGTACCTTACTGCCAAAAAATCCCTCATCCGGGTAAAATGTTTTTTACTGCAGATTTGTTTGACCGGGATGTCCGTACCACGCCGATTCGTATTCGCTTGGCAGAGGTTGAGAAAACCGGCAATAAAGCCCCGGATGATTATCGTGAAATCCGCACGATTGCGGAAATACCGGAAAAGTTATATCCAAAAGGCGCCGTTGAAGCTCAGGCGGATATTGATAAAAATGGCGAGTATCTTTTAACTTTGTTAATTGGTGATGCAGTGGCGGAGGACGACAAATTCAGAATTCCTTTGGAAGTCGGTGTGGATCCAAATGGCCTTCCCTGGCAAATCATTGTTCCGGCAGTAGTTGCCGCATTTGTTTTATTCATCCTGGTTTTTCTGATTTATCTTTATAAATTTAAAAGAAAACCAGCAAAAGATAATGCCTGACTGTAGTGCCGATATGAAGTTATTTTTGCATCTAAATCGCCTGAGTTGGCTATTGGGTATTATTTTTCTGCTGAATTCGGCTTTTGTTTTCGCCCATCAGCCTGGCATCAGCTCTATTGACGTTTCAATTAAGGCTAATGGTGTCGATGTCAAGACCACATTTGCCTTGCAGGATATAGAAGCGTTTTCGCCTATGGATACAGATTTGGATGCGGAAGTCAGTGATGCCGAGCGGGAAGCGGCTAAACCGGGTTTGGCTAAATTGCTGGCTGATCAGATGCTTGTCAAAATAGATAATGTCGATTATTCACCTGCCGAACCGGGCCAGGTGAGTTTTGATGATCAAAATAATGTCCATGTGTTGTTTCAATATTCGGTTACGGCCAAGCAAAATATAGTGTTGCAATCGAAATTTCTGAATTTGTTGCCGGCTGGGCATCAGCAATATGTGACTGTCAGAGACATCAACGGCAAAATTTTTAGTGAAAAAATGCTGAATCAAAATGACAGCCGGATCAGTATTACGCTTAATGCGCCAACTGATGAAAAAGCCGTAAGTAATGGACATTCCGCATTCAGCGCCTTTGTTGATTTTCTCAAGCTTGGCATAGAGCATATCGTCACAGGTTACGATCATCTGTTGTTTTTGTTTGCATTGTTGGCTGTTACCCACAGTTTTTGGCCTGCCATCAAAATCATCACTTTTTTCACCATTGCCCATTCCATCACCCTGGCTTGTGCCGGACTCAATATCATTGAACTACCCAGCAGTTTTGTAGAGCCGTTTATAGCTGCCACCATAGTTTATGTAGGTGTGGAAAATATTGTGCGCGGTGACCATCCTAAAGGCCGTCACTGGCTAACATTCGGCTTTGGACTGATACATGGTTTCGGTTTTGCCAGTGTCTTACGGGAAATGGAAATCTCTTCCGGAGATTCCGGTATTTTACTGCCGCTGCTTTCATTGAAATCCTAAAGTAAACATTTAGCCCCCATACCGGCGACTAAAGTACTTCCCCATAAGGCTTCGTGGCAGCAAAAAGAACGTAGGCTCCCTGTCCTTGATGTTTTGCGCGTGGTAGCGTAGGTCCGCTTCGGCGGACAGGTTCTCAAGCTTTTTCGCACCACCACTTGCAAGCCCTGCAAGCAGGCCAGGGATAACGGCACCAAGAACCGCGCCAGTGAGCGCGTCGTGGCCGCGAAATGCTTGGACGGCTGCTCCCACAGGAGCCCCAATAAGGGCTGCCTTAAGGCCCGTAATAAAGCCCTTGGTGATGGGGCTTTCTCTAAGTGCGGTGGCCTTGTCAATGCCCTCTCCAATGTAACTGCGGTTGTCGTAAGGCATTACTGAGCCCCCTTCCGACGCGGGGCCCGCTGCTGGGGCATGGGCTTCATGTTGACGTGCACGTTGACGTTAGGAGGCTTTTCCGCCAGAGGGCGTTTTTTTAGCTGGCGACTTTTTCGCCGCAGGCTTTTTTTCCTCAGGGGGCGGCGTTTGCGGGTCAGGCACCTAGCCGTTACCTTGCTCAAGTGTAAGTAGCGCGTCTTTAAGGGAGTGCGCAAAATCATATTTTTTGCTCTAAGCGATCGAGCACTTGTGAGACCTGCTCAGGAGACTGTCCCTGAAGCTTACATACCCCCTCGGCGATTGTTTTTTGCTGCTCAGGGGTTGCGGCTGGACCTGTTTCAAAGACCGGCGCTCCGTCCACCTCGGCGGGGAGGAGCAGACCTCGGCGGCCTGCTGGGCTGCGTAGCGCTGAGTGACGTTGTTGGCCTTAGCCTGAGCCTCGGCCGCGCGAATGACGGCGATCTCTTGGAGTTTAGCGGCCATGTTGGCCTCTTCTTCAAGCTTCCTATGCACCACGGCCGGATCACGGCCCATCTCAAGATAAATCTCTTCCCCAAGAAGGCATGCGGTTGTTATCGGCCATGCCGACCATGACCTGAAGCTTTTGAATGTCGTCAGCCATCTTAAAGTCCGAGAACCGAATAGTTCTTCGGGGCAGGCACTCCAAGATAAAGCCTTAGCCGCTCAATGAGCCAGATGTTCATCTGAAGGAGCTGGGTGCGGTGATGAAGGAAATCGTTCTCTAAAGTGCGAAGAGAGACGCTTGAGGCCGTCCAGTTCATCGTACCACCGTAGATGAACTCTTGCGGGATTCCGCAAGCACCGACAATGGTCTTAGATAAAAAGTCGAGCTCCGGGGTAAGCATCATCGACTTACCGTCGCCACCGATGCGCTCATACCGAATCAGGGGTGAGGACGGCTTTATAGTTCGGATCGCGCCGTCTGGTTGCGAGCTGCTTATTGATCTCCTCCCTCCAGCTTGAGAGGT
>CAVUMJ010000422.1:0-10375 GCA_963741375.1 uncultured Pseudomonadota bacterium | reverse complement strand
GTTAACGCTTGAACAACTCATCGTATTGCTATCCCGTATCCAGAATCCCAGATAAACATAATCCAAACCTAGTCGTTTGGCATGATTGATTTGCCATAAAACCGCAAACACGCCCGGACTAAATTCAGCAAAATCCGGATCGAAAAAAGTATAAACGGCAGACAAACAGCATTCGAGAATATCAATTACCGCTACTGCAGCCAGTTTGTCTGAAATAATGAATTCAACGAAAATGGTATTACACCAACTACTGCCTAAAAAACTAATATAGTCGGCGGCTGTAATCTTGCCAGAATCCGGTTTCTGATGTCTGGTGGCTTGATAACGCTGGTATAAATCAAAATGATGCGGATTGAATTCGGCAGGCTTGATCATGACTTTAGTTTGTTGATTTTGTTTTTCGCAGCGCCGTTGCTTGCGGTTTGGACGGAAATCCTCAACCGGTATCCGGGTTGGCACGCAAGCCTGGCAACTATCACAATGAGGCCTGTAAATATTATCTCCGCTACGTCTGAAGCCAAGTTCAATTAACCGCGAGTATAGTGAAACGTCTGCTGGAAAACTTGGATCAAGCAATGCGGATTTAGCTAATTTATCCTCAAGATAACTACAAGGATGATCGTGAGTCATATAAAAAGTCATGGCTTTCATTTCATCCACGCCCTATCTCCAGGTTTGGCTTTGCATAACTTAGTCAATAAGGATTGAAAGGTTTCCCGGTTGATTTCCTGAGCGCCAAAACTGACTAAATGAGCGCTTGATACCTGACAATCAATCAGTTTGTAGCCCCATTCAGCCAATTGTTCGACCAGATGAACAAACACCACTTTGGAGGCATCTGTTTTGCTATGAAACATGGATTCTCCAAAAAAAACCTGGCCTATTGCCAAACCATAAAGGCCCCCTACAAGCTCTCCATCGATTCTGGCCTCAAAGCTATGCGCTACACCCAAACGATGAAGATTCAAATAGGCAAGTTTCATCTCTTCGGTGATCCAGGTGCCGGCGCTGCCTTGACGAGGGGCGGAACAGGCGTTAATAACCTGTTCGAAGCCAAGGTCATAGCTAATTTCAAATGAGCCTTTGTGCAAGGTTTTGGCAAGGCTGCGCGAAATTTTCAGTTTGTTCGGCGTCAAAATAAGCCGAGGGTCCGGTGACCACCATAAAATAGGCTCGCCCGGATTATACCAGGGAAAAATTCCATGCTGATAAGCATTGATAATGCGCTCAGGCGATAAGCAGCCGCCAAATGCCAGTAGTCCGTTAGGTTCTGTCAAGGCTTTATACAATGCAGGAAAAGCTTGCTGGGGATTGTCGGGATCCAGTTGAGTTAGCAGCATGTTTGGTGGTTAGAATTTTTTGAAGCAATCAAAAATATCTTGTTTAGCTTATCAGAAGAATGGGAACCTCTAAAAATTATCCGTTCGTGCCGATCTTGCCGAAGCATAAATGGATAATTTTTAGAGGTTCCCCAAAACGGGCCGGAATAGGCGGAAATTGATAACTTGCTCTCAAGCTATCAGTGCTAGGAGGCTGTCCGAGAATAGGAACCGTAGGGCATAGGGCGCAATAGGCGTAAGCCGTATTGCCCCGCATGTTGGCCTTCGATCATCCGGCGTATTACGCTTCGCTAATACGCCCTATGGCCCTGTCCAAGAATAGAAAACCTGCTGGGAAAGCCCTTTTGCTCATATTTTCCACGCATTTTTGTTCAATAGGTCAACTGTTGCGCCTCAAATGCGCAAAGAATCTGCCTCAAATTGGCTTTCCCTCGATACAGTTACTATTCTCGGACAGTCTCCTAAGCAATTAAACAAAATTATCCGTCCAAACCATCCAAAAATTTTTCGGCGTCCAATGCCGCCATGCAGCCTGCGCCGGCAGAAGTAATGGCTTGTTTGTAATGAGAATCCATTACATCACCAGCAGCAAACACCCCTGGAATATTGGTGGCGGTTGCATTACCACGGATGCCGCTCTTCACCACAATATACCCATTCTCCATCTCTAACTGCCCGGAAAAAATATCGGTGTTGGGAGTATGGCCGATGGCGATGAAAACGCCGTGTAAATCAAGGTCTTTGCAGTCTCCGGAGTTAGTCGCTTTGATGCGGATGCCAGTTACGCCCATGTCGTCGCCCAGTACTTCATCCAGTTCATGATTCCATTCAATCCGCACATTACCGTTTTGAGATTTTTCAAGTAATTTATCTGAAAGAATTTTCTCGGAACGAAATTTATCGCGGCGATGTACAACAATGACTTCAGAAGCGATATTTGCTAAATACAACGCTTCCTCAACGGCAGTATTGCCACCGCCAATCACCGCAACCGGTTTATTGCGATAAAAAAAGCCGTCGCAAGTGGCGCAAGCTGAAACCCCGCGGCCCTTGAACGCTTCCTCGGAAGGCAGCCCCAGGTATCTGGCCGAGGCTCCGGTAGCAATAATCAAGGCGTCACAGCTATAGGAGCCTGCGTCTCCGCTTAAAATAAATGGCCGTTTTGATAGATCGGCAGTATGAATATGATCAAAAATAATTTCCGTGGCAAAGCGTTCGGCATGTAAACGCATTCTTTCCATCAGTTCCGGACCTTGCACCCCGTCCGTATCGCCGGGCCAGTTATCCACATCGGTGGTGGTAGTCAGTTGGCCGCCTTGCTGCATACCGGTAATCATTACCGGATTAAGATTGGCGCGCGCAGCATAAACCGCAGCGGTATAGCCTGCCGGGCCGGACCCTAATATCAAAAGTTTACAATGTTTTGTCGTGGACATTAAGCTTATCTCCAAAAGTAATGGGTAAAATTATACGGATAAACAGAGGACTATTAAACCTTATATATGGCTTATCGTATCCCGTTCAACCCTTCGACTAGCTCACGGCTTGTATGGATGCCGTAGGTAGGGTAACGCCGGGCGCGGATGCTTTGAGGTGGGAGACGATAGACTTACCTGAGCAAAGCAACTGGTTTCAATCGAGGACCTTGGTTTCGATTGATGCGTCTCGCTATTCGCTCGGCATCCTATAGGCTACAACCGCTGCTTGCCGCTTTACCCGGCCTATAGTGAAATGGGGCAGGCTTTTAATGTTTTGGACGAGGGGAGTGACAGGTTCAAGCGGTGGTTATGGGATAAAGATAAATTTTCTGATTAAGCGCTTATAGCTAATGTGAATTCTTAATTTATCATCTATAATCATGTTTTGTAGTGAATTATTATGAGCCCTAATTCATGGTTGCAGTGATTGAAGAAAGAACAACACGCGGATTTCGCGAAATTACATTGCTGGTTTTTTCTAGTTGCGCCCTTTTTTTACTGATTGCGTTATTGACATTTAGTTCCGATGATCCTGGTTGGAGCCATAGCACTTCGTATCAAACATTGCATAATGCTTGCGGTTTATTTGGAGCGTGGCTGGCTGATTTTGTGCTGAATTTTTTAGGCCTGATGGCCTATCTGATTCCCGTCATGATTTTTTGGACGGGTTATTCGTTCTTTAGCAGCATTGACCGGCAATTTTTTGGTTGGCGGGTGGTGTTGCACTGGACTGGCTTTGTCGCCACTATTGTTTCCGGTTCCGCCATATTTTTTCTGCATTTTTATTTTCTTAGAACCAAAGTGGATTTACCGGATAGTCCCGGAGGCATACTCGGCCGGGAAGTAGGTGAAACCCTGGTGCGACTGTTCGGTAATTCCGGTTCCACGCTGTATCTGCTGGCAGTGTTCATGATTGGTATCACCTTGTTAACCGGCATGTCATGGTTACAGTTGATGAATTTTGTCGGTAAGTTCGCTCTTGGCTTGTTTGACATTTTTGGCAAACGCGATGCAAAACGTTATGAGCCGGAAAACCCGTCACCGGTTGCCGAACCAAAAAAGAAACGGCCTTTGGTCACGGAAACTGTAGCCGAAACTAAAAATAAAAAACCCAAACAGCAAATCGTTGAGCCGGCAGGCCATTTGCCGCAGCAGGAAAGCATTTTAGCCAAGTCCGTGCGCAGAAAGGAAAATAAAACAGTTGAAGAGTTTGCCCCGGATGTGTATTTAAACGCCTTGCCGCCTTTATCATTGTTGGAAAAACGTGAAATTAAAGTTAAACGTTATTCCAAGCTTGAGCTAGAGGAAATATCCAGGCAAGTTGAAGATGTGTTGAATGATTACGGCATATCCGTTGTCGTGGAAGCAGTTCATCCCGGTCCGGTGATAACCCGTTTTGAATTGCGTCTGGCGGCGGGCGTCAAGGTTAGCCGAATTAGCGGATTATCAAAAGACTTGGCTCGCGGTTTGTCCGTAACCAGCGTGCGGATTGTGGAAATCATAGAAGGCAAGTCTGTTATCGGTCTGGAAATTCCGAATCAAGAACGGGAAATGGTGTCCTTGCGCGACTTGCTGGTTTCGGATGAATTCGAAAATGCAAAATCCAAGCTTAGCATAGCCATGGGTAAGGATATTTCAGGCGTACCTGTCGTGGCTGATTTGGCGAAAATGCCGCACGCTTTGGTGGCAGGCACCACCGGTTCCGGTAAATCGGTGGCGATTAACACCATGATCCTGAGTCTGGTTTATAAATCCAGGCCGGAAGATGTGCGTATGATCATGATAGATCCTAAAATGCTGGAGCTTTCCGTATATGAAGGCATACCGCATTTATTGACGCCGGTGGTCACGGATATGAAGGATGCCCAAAACGCCTTGCGTTGGGCTGTGGCGGAAATGGAGCGCCGTTATAAATTAATGTCAAAAGTTGGCGTGCGTAATCTGTCGGGTTATAATCATGCCGTCAAAGAAGCGGAAGCTAACGGCAAGCCGATTATTGATCCGATGTTCAGACCGGAAACGCCAATGGCGGCAGAGGACTACCCGATGCTGGATACTTTGCCTAGTATCGTTATTGTCATTGACGAACTTGCCGATATGATGATGGTGGTTGGCAAAAAGGTCGAGGAATTGATAGCGCGTCTGGCGCAGAAAGCCCGCGCCGCCGGCATTCATCTGATTTTGGCTACCCAGCGGCCTTCGGTAGATGTCTTAACGGGATTGATCAAGGCCAACATTCCTACCCGGATTTCCTTTCAGGTATCTTCCCGCATAGACTCCAGAACCATTATCGATCAAGGCGGAGCGGAAGCCTTGCTGGGTAACGGAGATATGCTGTTTTTACCGTCAGGCGCCAGCATTCCTTCACGGGCGCACGGCGCTTTTGTGGACGACCATGAAGTGCACCGGGTTGTGGAGTTTCTGAAAAAAACCGGCCCGGTTAATTATCTGGAAGAAATTACCCAGGAACGTTCGGACACCGGCGAAGTGGCCGGCTTGGATGGTGAGGAAAGCGAATCGGACACTTTATATGACGAGGCCGTAAAGTTCGTAACCGAATCCAGAAAAGCATCCATTTCCAGTGTGCAGCGCCGCTTTAAAATTGGCTATAATCGTGCAGCGCGCATTATTGAGGATATGGAAAATGCCGGGGTGGTCAGCTGCGCCGAGAGTAATGGCTCGCGTGAGGTATTAGCGCCGCCGCCGCGTTAATGGCATGAATGCCTCTTTAGCGGCTTTATGCGCAGTGATTGCGGTATCAGTAGCAGGCGGCTGGTATTTTACCGCTCGCCGGATTGCCGAAAAACCGGTTAAAGTTATGCTGTTTGTGGCTTATTTCTGGTTGACAGCTTTCATACAATTGACTTTAATTGCCGCTGCCTATTTCGTTTGGACGCATTTTTAACGCCAATTCCATGAACATTTCACCTGAGCTGATAAGTTATTTTGCCGCGGCTTTAACAACGGCGTCGTTTTTGCCGCAAGCCGTCAAAACCATTAAAACCCGTGATACCGAGGCTCTTTCCTTAGGCATGTACGCCATGTTTGCATTAGGGGTGCTGCTTTGGTTTATTTACGGCCTGTATTTGTCCGACAAGGCCATTATCATCGCCAACGCCGTAACTTTTGTTTTAGCGGCGGTGATATTGATTTTTAAACTTTACAATACATTCCGCAATAAAAAGCCGATAGATTAGCTTCATTCAATGCCAACTGGCGGGATTCGACAGAGTAGGGAAACCAGTTCCGGCTGGCGGCTGGTGCCGGTTTTGCAGTATAGGCTTTTGATTTGAGTGCGGACCGTGTTTAATGACACGCCGGAAAGCCGTGCATACTCTTCAGGGGATTTTCCTTGAAACAATGCGATGGCCACCTTAGTTTCAGCCGGCGAAAAATGATAGAGCTTGCATAACAATTGAATGGAAGATAAGGATTGATTATCCTCAATCACCAAAATCAGCGCCAGCGGAATCTGCCAGTCCTTAACCAGTGGTGACGCCGCAGGTAAAGGCGTTACAAATATCTGTCTTGCTTGAGGGATGCCTTGCCTATTCAAAAACATGGCGCCACCCACAGCCGGAAATCCGGTCGCCTGATTAATTAATTTAATCAGTTTGATATTGTCGCTTTGAGAAGTTGCAAATAAACAATTATTTTTACAGGACAGGCCGTTTAATCCGTTGGAAAGCAGGGATTCCGCCTCGCTGTTTAAATGCTTGATGCAGGCCTTTTGATCGACAATCAACATGGTTAAAGCAAAACTGTCTATCACCCTGCTGCCCAATTCGGCTTTGCTTTGCAAGTGCTGGGTGTGTTTTTGCAGCCGCAAGGCTCTTTGCAGATGACCGGTAAATCTGTCGGCAGCGATACGTTCGGCATCCCCGAAGGCGGTTTGCTGAATAGAACGATGTAAACCCAGCACGGTTTTGTGCTCGTTATTGTCGTCTATCCATTTTCCCATGGCGAAACGTCCGCCGCTGGGTATTAAAAAATCCTGATAAAACTCGTTTTTATCAACAAAATGCTGATCCATAGAGGTATAACAATACCGCCATTCATCGAATTTGGTTTTAGCCATGACCTCCATGCGCGGATCAATTTTGGAATAATATTTCGCATAGTTAAGCTGATTTTCCTCCGCCGGTAAATCCCCGTCACCGGCAGCTAGTAAGAATACCGGCTTGTTTTTGGCCTTTTCAATCGTCATGATGTGTGCGGCGACACCACCTATCTGTCTGGAACAAAGCAATAAAACATCCTTCCAAAGCAAGGGCTCTAAAACGGTTTCATAAATCAGGTTAATTAAATTATCCAGCTGTTTGTCGCCATTCATCATTTATGCACTACCCAACAGGTTTTTCATAGACGATACCATTTTATAAATATCTTGAAAATAAAAGACTTAATTATTTGGTGACTATTCAAAGTAGCATGCGCCGAATCGAAGCCAATGGTGTTTAGTTAAGCCATTCATGGTTCGACAAGCTTACCACGGACGGCTTAACTAAATAGCATTGGGATCGTCACGCAATGTATCAATCCAGGTCCTGGTTCTTGGCAGCTGCGGTTTAGCGGGTGCGGTTAGGCATCAAACTGTTCTGCACATTCCGAACAGCACATTGTATTACCGGCATCAGGAATTTTACAGGTTTATGTCATAGGAATATGTGTGATTTGGCACAGGTTAATGCCATTAATGCGCGATATAACATAGTTTAATTAATGAGATTTAAAGCTGGTCTCTTGAATATATGTAATTCAATGCCTTAAGTAAATGGCATGGCATGTGCTTATAAGACCGAGGGGGGAATTGGCTTCACATTTCTCAATTACCCAAGGTCAAGCTGGATAGTTTTAAGGTCGAAGCGAGTCATTCTAACCAAGGAGCCAGGAAGGCTGTTTGAATAAGCTAAAGACGCTAATTTGATTTTAAGAATTGTATTGCTTGGCTGATACATTGCGAGCGGACGTATCAATGTAATCATATACAGTAACAAGAACAGAGGAAAACAAAATGTTTAATAACCTTTTATTGGCGGGAAAGCCAAGACGCACTTTTCTGGCAGTCTCAATCGCAATCTGTGCAATGGGGTCAATGCCGGCGGCTCATGCTCAAACCCTTCTGACCAACACCTACGATGATACCTTAAGTTATAACGCCACATACAACGGCATTAACGACAGCGGCACGACAGTGGGCACCTTCCAAATTGAAGAGCCTAGCGGTCGTACAGTCACCATTAACAGCACTGTGCTTAATAATGGCGGCACTTACGGTTTTGAAGGCAACACCTTGATTAATCCGGCTGATTCCAATTCCAGTTTCGGTTTTACTTCTTCCAACCAAATCACCGGTATTAACAATAGCGGCGCTATAGTAGGTACTTTGGAAGTAGGTAGTACTCCTGAGTCGTTTTACGCTTCAAGTGCGGCAGCGCTGAACAGTGCGGGCGCCCTAGGCGTGCAGCAAATACAGGACAGTTTTAACGGTGCCGGCGCAAATGCCAATGAAACCGCAGCTAATCTGGATGTTACTCATGCCACCGGCGTCAACGATACCGGCTTGATAGTAGGCACCAATACTTTTGCCGCAGGCGGTAGTGATGGTTTCGTCTACAACAACACAGGCAGTAATGTGGATGGCGTAGCGGCAGGTACATATAATGAAATTAATGCCACAGGCGCAACTTCCACCCAGGTTGTCGGCGTGAACGATGCAGGTATCGCAGTAGGTAGCGCCACTGTTGGCGGCGTTACTGATGGCTTGGTTTATAACATCGCCACCGGTCAATCTACAATTTTTACATTGCCCGGTGTAGATGCAACAAACGGCACTTACGTTACCGGTATTAATCCAGGCGTATCCGGCAGGCTTGCCGGGGTTGATGAAATTACTGGTTACACTGTGAATTCGAAGGGTATCGCTACGGGTTTTGTTGCCATTTTCAATGCGAGTACAGACGCAGTCACTCTCATGGCGCAAGGTGGCAATGGCGTAAATAATACATATCTATCTGGCATAAATGATTCCGGCACTTTGGTGGGTACTTTAGTTAATCCGAGTACAGGTATATACAATGGTTTTGAAACTGATATACCTTCGCCAGGCACGCTGCCTTTAATTGCTGCAGGCTTTACCGCTTTGGGTTTTAGATGCCGTCGTAGTCGCATGCGGGCTTAATTTTCAAGGAAAATGGAATATGGAGAAATGTAGGGATGCGTTAATCCATTCCGGTCTTGTAGGCAAAATTTGCAAAATAGTCTGCAGGGCAAGATTTAAGGGGCGTAAAAGTATCGATCTGATGCTGCTTCTATAGTGAGGAGGATACCGGGAAGGTAGTTTTCCGCAAGTTGGTCATTATTAATCACAATTTTTGTTTAGGAGTTTTACATGCAAACTAAATTTATCAAAACTGCACTAGTCAGCGCTTTGATCAGTGCTGGTCTGAGCAGTACCGCTATGGCGCACTCTATCGTTGGCGGTTATCTTTCCGGTACTACCGGTTCAGTGGATGTGTTTCGTACCACTTGTGTAAATATGGATTCAACAGCAGCTTCAGCAAGTGGTTATGCTCACGCCGGTCCTGCTCAAGGTTTTATTTTTGCCGTCAGTCTGGTTGCAGGCACCAATGTTACAGCTACAGTTGGTTACACCTATACTGCTAATATCCAGGGAGCTAACACGGATGGCGCAAATGATGGAGCGGCAAGCAGCCCTGGTTCCGGTCCAAGCAATGTTTTGCCGGCGCAGTTTTTTGCAACCGGAAGCAGTCCGGCATATGCGCCAACCGTGATTTCAACGACGGCCACAGATGTAACGCTCGGTGCGCCATACACGAATAATACAGAAGAGCCGCCATTTACCGGTTTTAACACTGCTGCTTCCAGTCAGTTCGGCGCTGCAGGATTTTTGGATGGAAGTGCCGCTAACTGGTCTAATAATTATGCCACCGGCAATGGCGAATATATTATAGTCATATCACATTCCGGCAGCACTCCAACCCAATACGATTTTATTGGTCACTGCATCAATAAAACCATTGGAAGCAATGTAATCGCTGCGCATACCGGGCAAGGTACCTGGTGGTCCGGTAATCCTACCAGTTTCGTGCAAGCGCTACCTGATTATGCTTCCGGCTCTAGCTTGACCGATTATACTCATGGGCAAACGCTGTATTCCGCAGGAGATTATGACCAAGTGATAGGCGATGATAAGTACGATAACACTACATATCCACCGCTTGGTGTATTGCCAGCCCCATATAAAACCCGTTTCAACACTTATGGTGAATAAGGTTTGACATACTAATCAAGCTGTTGCTTCCGGCAGCATCAGACACTGTATCGTCAGTCAATATGACGGTGCGGTGTCTTTTTTTGCTAATGGTGCAGCAGATCGCTAAATGGTGAGGGGCTAATGAACAGTACTGATAGCTAGTTATTATCCCTTATCGAAACAAAGTTTGTTTGCTGCAATGGCATAGCAACACTACGAATTTCAATAATAATTATTTTTGACCATGCAATTAGCTATTTCAATGTTTTTTTCTCTGTGTT
>CAVUMJ010000421.1:0-11173 GCA_963741375.1 uncultured Pseudomonadota bacterium | reverse complement strand
AACTACCAGCCTATAAAAAGCTGGTTTCCGGACATCTTGATGTCGATTTAAGCATCAATATTCTTGATCAGGCCAAAGACGAAATAGAGAATATTCGGCAAATGTTGCGTTAAAAAAACAAAGTCACCTGTTTTGTAAATGCCAGCTTAAATATATAGGCCAAACAAAACACCGCCCCTGCCAAAGCATACCAGCGTTTCTCACCCTGTTGTTTTAACGTGAGCATTCCAAAGCCGATAAAAGCGAACATCAGCAGCAGTTTTAAAACAATCCAGCCATATTCACCGGATAGCCAATTGCCCTGAAAAACCAAAGCAATACCGCTCAGCAACAACAAACCGGCTAAAACATGCGGGCCGATTTTCAGCCATTTGTTAGCCAGCATTTCCGGTTTGAATTGGGCGAGATAAACCCTGCCGAAAAACAAAACCACGACCAAAGCCACAAATAATAGATGTAAATGTTTGAGCATAATGATTATTTTTCAATTGGTTGAAGACTGAGGTACTTTACTCTCAAGTGGTGTTCCAGGCAATTTAGATTGTAGTATATGAACCTGCAACACTGAATATTTGTTCCTACCGACTACAACTGTTAATGCAATACCGAATAAGACATGTTCCACTCCTGAGTTCATTTTATGGAAAATTTCTACACATTTAAACCCTATATGAATTCGATTTGACCAACAAAATTCACTATCGCTCAAACTACAACATGAACTTAATGCAGGTAAGAAAAAAGCACTTTTATTATTAGATTAAAGCCAATTGTTAACATCCCTTTTATTTTTTGATTTTTTTAATTAAAGAATCTTCCGAACTCCATAATATTATCCATTGATTTAGAAAGCATCTCCAACTTCCGACCTTTATCCTGAATCAAAAAAATCTTGAAAAGCTTAGGATTCTTGATTGTCCATTGGTATGATGCGGCAGATTTAATTTTTAAGTTAAAATTAGGGTTAATTGGTTTGGTTGAGTAGTGTCATGACTTATTGTATTGTTGTAGCCGTTCAAGACGGGTTGGTTCTAACTGCTGATTCAAGAACTAATGCAGGTATTGATAATGTCAGTATACACAGGAAAATGCATGCTTTTGAAACCACTTCTGACCGTACCATTGTGATTCTTAGCGCAGGTAATCTTGCTACCTCTCAAGCTGTACTGGATCAATTGGATAGGGATATCAGGGAACAAGCCTCAATCAATTTAAACACCGTTAACTTCCTATCGGAAGCTGCTGAGTATGTTGGTCAAGTTAGTCTAAGCAAACAAAAGCGTCACACCAATACCGGCCAAAGCAGTTTTAATCCTGCTGCTACTTTTATCCTGGCCGGGCAGATAGGCGCTTATCAGCACGGCGCCTATCTGGTTTATCCGGAAGGCAATTACATCACAACTTCCACCCATACCCCATATTTGCAAATAGGCGAAATAAAATACGGCAAACCGGTACTGGACAGATTTTTAAAAATTGACACCACTTTGCATGAAGCCGGCCGCTGTTGTTTGATATCGATGGATTCAACCATGCGCAGCAACGTCAGCGTTGGCCCGCCTATCGATTTGCTATTTTACCATAAGGACAGTCTACAACTGGATGAGTACTACAGTTTTGAAGATGATAACGATTATCTAATTAAATTACGCCGCATTTGGCATAACACACTTAAAGAAGGCTTTGCAACGCTGCCCCAAATAGGGCGCGATCAGTGTAAGAACTTGCCGTTTCATAAGTATTAAAATTTAGACCAATCTTTCTCTATTGCCAAACGCACCTAATCAGTGCGAACGCACTTTATTGCTAACAGTTTTGGTGCAACCAGAGTTTCCGTTAAACCTGCTTATTTACAAATCTTTCTATTAATCCTGACCAAACAGGCTGCCGAGTCTTTAAAACTAGCATTACCAATAAATCCAATTATACTTACCTTAATAGCCTAAAATATAAACATAACAATAAGGTAGGATTTATTTTTCCTTATTTTCATGTATTTTTCGATCCGGCTTAATGACAGGCAACTCACTCTAACCGTTCTTATCCTAGTCATTACGTGCTAATTAACCTAAAATCGCACATCAAGTTAAAAGATAAACCCCCTTGGTATGCTTTTTGCTTTATTATGAAGTATGAATATGAATCAAACAAATAAATACTTTAATGAAATGCACTCCGACAACGGAGCGATTCGCGAAATTTATCGGTACTATGAAAAATGGCGATCAGGGCTGCCGGATGGCACGCTGGAACGTCGAAGTGCTGAAGCCGAGTTACTTTTTAGACGGATGGGCATTACTTTTGCGGTGTATGGCGAAGCTGACGGCGCCGAACGCCTGATTCCTTTTGACATTGTTCCGCGTATTTTTGGCGTTGCCGAATGGCAGCGCTTGGAACGTGGCATAAAGCAAAGAGTTCGTGCTCTTAATGCATTTTTGCATGATATTTACCACGAACAGGAAATCATTAAAGCCGGAATAATTAATGCCCAACAGATTTTAGACAACGTGCTCTATCGGCGGGAAATGCAAGGCATTGACTTACCTAATCAGGTTTATGCGCATATTGCCGGTATAGACTTAGTACGAGTTGCGGAAAACGAATTCTACGTTCTAGAAGATAATTTGCGCACACCTTCAGGGGTTTCCTACATGCTGGAAAACCGCAAGGCCATGATGCGGCTTTTTCCTGAGCTGTTTGCTAATCATACAGTCGAGCCGGTAGAACATTATCCGCAACTGCTTTTGGATACCTTACGAGAAGCGGCGCCTCCTTTTGTGTCAGATCCTGTAATCGTGGTCATGACGCCCGGTTCATACAACAGCGCCTATTTTGAACATGCTTTTCTAGCCAGCCAAATGGGAGTTGAACTGGTTGAGGGGCAAGACCTGTTTGTGCATCAACAAAAGGTTTACATGCACACTACGGACGGTCCGCAACAAGTCCATGTCATTTACCGTAGAGTAGATGACGATTTTCTTGATCCCTTAGTATTTCTCCCTGACTCAACTTTAGGCGTTCCCGGCTTACTGGATGCCTATTGTAGCGGCAATGTCGCACTCGCCAATGGCGTTGGAACCGGTGTAGCTGATGACAAATCCACATATTTGTACGTACCGGAAATGATTCGCTTTTATCTTGGAGAAGCTCCGTTACTTTCTAATGTTCCAACATGGCGGTTAAGTGAACCTGATGATCTAAAATATGTGCTGGAAAATTTATCTGAACTGGTTGTTAAGGAGGTTCAAGGCTCAGGTGGTTATGGCATGTTAGTTGGCCCTACCAGCTCAAAAGCAGAAATAGAAACGTACAGACAACGTATTTTGACAGAACCAAACAATTTTATTGCTCAACCGACACTGGCTTTATCAACTTGTCCTACTTTGGTTGATTCAGGTGTTGCTCCACGTCATGTTGACTTGCGCCCATTTGTATTATCCGGCAAGGAAGTAAGATTAATTCCGGGCGGATTAACCAGAGTAGCCTTACGAGAAGGCTCATTGGTGGTTAACTCATCACAAGGTGGCGGAACTAAAGACACCTGGGTATTGGAGGATTGAAGCATGCTGTCTAGAACTGCAGACAATTTATTCTGGATGGCCCGTCATATTGAACGGGCGGAAAATACTGCCAGGGTGCTTGACGTGGCGCATCGTACCTCCTTGCTGCCACTGGATATTGAAGGTTCTGAAGCCTATTTATGGTATGCGCCCTTAAATATCACCGGTTGTGCACGCGGTTATGAAGTTAAATACGGGCTTGCCCGCTCTGAAATCGTTACCCGCTACATGGCGCTTGACCCTGACAATCCGGCCAGTATTTATAATTGCTTAAGACTTGCCCGTGAAAATGCCAGAGCGGTGAGAGGCGCCATTACCTCTGAAATGTGGGAAGTCATCAACGCCACTTGGCTGGAGTTAAATAGATTACCCAAACAGATAGACTATGAGAAATTCCCGGATTATTTCGATTGGGTCAAGGACCGCTCTCACCTGTTTCGTGGCGTGACTTTAGGCACAATAGTCAAAGACATTGCCCTTAGCTTCATAAAGTTGGGCACATTTCTGGAGCGAGCAGATAATACTGCCAGAATCCTGGATGTTAAATATCATATTTTACTACCCAGCGTAAACGATGTAGGTGGCGCCGCCGACTATTATCAATGGGGCGCTCTGCTTAAATCAGTCAGCTCCTTTGAGGCTTATCAAAAAATTTATCGGGACGTTATCTCTCCGTTGAGGGTTGCTGAACTTTTGATATTGCGTGATGACATGCCGCGCTCTCTGCATGCTTGCATGAACGAGGTTGAAGCGGAATTAATTGCTATCAATTGTTCTTCCGGAAAAGAAGCCCGGCGCTTGGCTGGTGAACAACATGCGGCTTTGCATTTTGGCAGAATTGAGGATGTATTTGAACAAGGTCTGCATGAATATCTGACAGATTTTCTTAATCACATTAATTTGCTTGGTCAAGAAATCAGAAATGCTTATTTGGCGCGCCGAGATCAGTTTGGATTGTTGCCTTTGGTTAAAAGCACTCAAACCCAACAATCTACTCAAATTAATTAAAATACTATGACATATTGCGTCGCCTTGAAACTCAATGTCGGAATGGTATTTGCGTCTGACTCCAGAACCAATGCCGGCATTGATCAGATTTCCAGTTTTAAGAAAACCCGTATTTTTGTTAAAGAGCAAAGTCGTTCTATAGTAATCTTAAGTTCCGGCAATCTCTCCATTACTCAAAATGCCGTCAACCTATTAGAGCAAAATGGTTTACATTCTGATCGCCGTAATATCTGGAATGTAGACTCTATGCTGGATGTGGCTCAACTGCTAGGCGAATGTCTTCGTGAAGTACGAGTACGCGACGGAGTTTATCTAAAACAAAGCAATGTAGATGACAGTGCAAATTTTATAATAGGAGGGCAGATAAAAGGCGAAAGGATGCGGCTTTTTCTGGTTTATACAGAAGGCAATTTCATTGAAGCCAGTGAGGAAACTCCTTATTTTCAGATTGGTGAAACTAAATACGGTAAACCAATTATTGATAGAGTCATTAATGCTAACACGCTGTTGATTGATGCTGTGAAATGTGTATTGGTATCTTTTGATTCGACTATGCGCAGCAATCTCTCCGTAGGCTTACCTATTGATTTGGTATGGTATAAAGAATCCAGCCTGCAGTTGGATCTTCAGCAACACATAACTGAAGATGATCCCTATTTTTCTCAAATTAGTCGACGCTGGAGTGAGGGCTTGCGGGGGGTGTTTTCTTCATTACCTGACCCTGACTGGCTGGGAGGAATAGAGACATCTGCGCAAATTGCTTTTACAACTGATCCGGACCAACCTCAGAGACACAGCCCATGACCATTCGCGTCGCCTTACATCATAAATCACATTATATTTTTGATCGCCCGGTAGTTGCCTCGCCCCATGAAATTCGATTGCGTCCTGCGGCCCATAGCAGAACTCCAATTACCGGATACTCTTTAACGGTAAAACCCGAGAAACATTTTATACATTGGCAGCAGGATGCTTATGGTAATTTTGTTGCCAGAGTGAGCTTTCCTGAACCAACTACTGAAATCGATTTGACCGTCGACCTTTTAGCGGATATGACTGTAATCAACCCTTTCGATTTTTTTGTCGAAGATTGGGCTGAATATTTTCCATTTTTTTATCCGGACTCCTTAAAAACTGAATTAGCCGCATTTCTGAAAACCGAACCGTCCGGTCCATTGTTTAAAAGCTGGCTGGCAGAATTCCAAGCTGAAATTCCTGAAAAAATCACTTCCACCAATTTTCTGGTTATGCTGAATCAAAAAGCCCATCAGAAAGTATCCTATCTAATCAGGCTTGAAGCTGGTGTGCAAACCTGTGAAGAAACCCTGGAAAAACAATCCGGCTCTTGCCGTGACAGCGCCTGGTTGCTGGTGCAAATGTTACGTCATCTTGGCGTAGCCGCCCGCTTCGTATCAGGTTATTTGATTCAGCTAGCTGCTGATGAAAAACCGCTTGATGGCCCAGCCGGTCCAAGCTCAGACTTTACTGACCTACATGCATGGTGTGAAGCTTATATCCCGGGGGCGGGCTGGATAGGTCTGGATGCAACCTCCGGCTTGCTTGCCGGAGAAGGACATATTCCGTTGGCTGTCACGGCCATTCCTGCATCGGCGGCGCCGGTGACGGGGGTGACAGGGATTTGCCAATCCAGTCTAAATGTTGAGATGTCCATCACCCGCATTCATGAAGATCCTAGAGTCACCAAGCCTTACACAGATCAACAATGGCAAGGCATTCAAAAATTGGCTTTAAAAATAGACGACATTTTGCAATCCGAAGATGTGCGTTTGACTCAAGGTGGAGAACCCACATTTGTTTCACTAGCTAATATGGATGGCGCCGAATGGAATATAGCCGCATTAGGAGAAGAAAAATGGTTATTGGCCAATCAATTGTTGAAGCGCCTACAAACCCGTTTTGCTCCCGGTGGAGTTTTATACTTTGGACAGGGAAAATGGTATCCGGGTGAACCCCTGCCCCGCTGGGCTTTGTCGGTATATTGGCGTGTAGATGGCGTACCGGTCTGGCACGATCAGCAACTGATAGCGGAAACGGTTTCCGTGAGTGACAAGCAAACTCTGAAAAACTTTACCGAATTGCTTTGCACTCGGCTTGGTTTACATAATGATTATATCATTCCTGCTTACGAAGATCCGTGGCTGGCAATAGATGAAGAAAGTCGATTGCCAACCAATATCGATCTGCAGCAGGCCGATTTACAACAACCAGCCACCAGACTCTCCTTATCTAAAAAATTAAGAACCGGCCTTGGTGAAGTCATAGGCTATGTTTTGCCTATTAAGGCAAAAATATCAGATCCAAAGAATAAGCAGGATACCCAACCTGCAACCGGCGTACATTGGGAATCCAGCCGTTGGCCATTAAAGCATCAACACTTATATTTGCTGCCTGGAGATTCGCCGTTGGGTCTCCGCCTGCCGCTTAATAGTCTGCCCTGGGTGGCCCCGGAAGATTTTGAGGTGGAAAAACCTACAGATCCATTTGCAGAACGTGGAAATCTGGACAATTATCCACGCGAAATAATCGTTGAAAAAATAAACCCTGTCAAAGAGAACCCGCCGGCTACAGAAGTAATTCATACCGCCTTAGCCGTTGAGGTGCGAGATGGTATGTTATACATTTTCATGCCGCCTCTTACTAATTTGGAGTCCTGGCTGGAATTAGTGGCAGCTATTGAATATTGCGCAGGCAAACAAAATCAGCCGGTCAGACTGGAAGGTTACCCACCGCCTTATGATCCTAGATTATTATCCTTGTCGGTCACTCCCGATCCTGGCGTAATTGAAGTTAACATTCACCCATCTGCCGATTGGGAAACTCTGGAAAGCCGAACGCAAATATTGTACGAGGAAGCCCGACTGACCAGACTAGGCGCTGAAAAATTCATGCTGGACGGCCGCCATACCGGAACAGGCGGAGGCAATCACATCACTCTAGGCGGAGCGACTCCGGCCGACAGTCCATTTTTACGCCGTCCGGATTTATTAAAAAGCTTGATTAGTTATTGGCAGCTCCATCCGGCGCTGTCTTACTTGTTTTCCGGTCAGTTCATAGGCCCGACCAGCCAGGCGCCTCGAGTAGACGAAGCCAGAGACGACAATCTTTACGAACTGGAAATAGCTTTTCAACAAATGGATGTAAACAACCAATCAGGCGAAGAAAGTTTACAACCTTGGCTAGTAGATAGATTATTAAGAAATTTACTGATTGACTTAACAGGCAACACTCATCGCGCAGAATTTTGTATCGATAAGCTTTATTCTCCCGACACTGCTACCGGGCGTTTAGGCTTGGTCGAGCTTCGTGCATTTGAGATGCCGCCCCATTATCGAATGAGTTTGGTGCAGTCATTATTGCTACGTAATTTGGTAGCCTTGTTCTGGAAGTCACCCTTCCAGGGCAAATTGATTTATTGGGACACAGCATTGCATGATCGTTTCATGCTGCCTCATTTTATTGAACAGGATATTTTGGACGTTTGCCGCGATTTGCAAAACGCTGGCTTTGGATTTGATCAATCATGGTTTTCTCCATTTCTTGAATTTAGGTTTCCAAAATATGGTAGCGTTGTTTATGAAGGTGTCAAACTTGAATTACGCCAAGCAATAGAACCCTGGCATGTGTTAGGCGAAGAAATTAGTGCTGGTGGCACTGCCCGCTACGTAGATTCTTCAGTGGAACGCTTACAAATTAAAGTCACAGGCATGACGGCAAGCCGTCATCAAGTGGTTTGCAATGGCAGATTAGTTCCCTTGCATCCAACCGGGGTGCCCGGAGAATTTATAGCCGGAGTCCGTTTTAAAGCTTGGGCGCCATATTCGGCTTTACATCCTACCATTGCTGTTCATGCACCCTTGGTATTTGATGTCTTGGACAGCTGGAATGGCCGATCAATTGGCGGCTGTACATACCATGTCAGTCATCCTGGCGGCCGAAATTATGAGACATTCCCAGTCAATGCTAATGAAGCGGAAGCCAGACGACGCGCCCGTTTTTGGGATCATGGCCATAGCGCCGGTCCTATGCAGATCAAGATGGAACCGATAAATCCACGCTTTCCCATGACATTGGACTTACGCCGGCAATCTTAATTAAAAGGACATAATTTATGTTAATTTCGACAAACCAAACCCGCTATGGGGATAAAAAAAATTCCGAATTTTTTGAAGAGTATCTGTTTCGTTTACTGGAAGAACGTGACCGTTGCGGACTGACAGAAATGATAGGCGGTATTGAAGCCTTAATGATTAGCGTTGAGCCAGGAAACTCAGTGGAATACATCACTGAATTAGCATTAATGACGCCATATCAGTATTTAGTCACCCTGGATAGCGAGAAGCATCTGACCCATGTGCTGCGCATAGATATGAACTCCCCGGATATCTTACTCCGTGAAGTCAAAAAACCCCAACACAATGACATTTTTCGTAGTCTGAATGATCTTTATCCTGTCGGCGCCAAGCGACCGCATAGCCGTTACCTAGGCGAAATTTTACTAAGTTCTGACCGGCATCAGGTAGTGGCTTTACAGCAGCAGCGCGAATTTCGTTTTTTCCAGGTTGGACAACTTGCCGAACTGGATTTACCGCTAAATGTCAGTATTTCCAAACCATCTCCTTATACCCAAAATATGATTGGTTACATGGAACGTCCGCTTGACGGCATTAGAGTCTACCATCATGGCAGTTGTGTAATTTTAGCATCGGCACAGGCTGCCAATGACAGAGGCAAGGAAATGCAGGAACGTATTGGTATCAATCAGTTGATTTTACCTATAGACCATTTAGCTACACGGGTTTATAGTCAGAACAGAGAAGCGGCCATTCTGGAATATCTGTCTTTATCCAGCTATTATTATTGGGGAAGTTACGATATTAAAGATCAAAACTCCTCTACCAATGTCACCAAAAATATCCGTCAGGCGCCTGAATCAAGTAGCCCTGCAAAAGTATTCACAGCCAATAATCATCCTTACTGCGTTAATCATCTTGATAAACTACCCAGCCCGACGGAAACTTTTGTGCGCAATTACGGCCCAAGATTACATCACATGGCAGTAGAAGTTAAAGATGGGCAAAGCCATGGCCGTGAAAACATTGATGTAGTTGTGGAAGCAATTCGTGCTCAAGGTAAAGGCTTTTTGTTGGAAACCGTAGGCTCCCGTGAAGAAGGCTTAAAGCAGATTTTTTCCTCTGCTTCAGATTTTTCATCACTGATTATAGAATATGTGCAGCGATTTGGTGATTTTCAAGGCTTTTTTGCCCGTGATAATGTGGCTCAACTTACATATGCCGCCGGTCAGGAAGAAAACGTCAAAGCCCAAATTTAGTTTAACCAATTGGCTTATTTAGCAGAAATTTGATTAGCGTCTATGAAGCTCATTTCCAAAATAGCCTCTATATTATTGGCGGGATTGTTAATAGCCATTGTGTGGTTTAATCATTCCGCAAGCATTTCACCGGCTCCGGATGTGCTGTTCAAAACCATCAAAGGTGAAACCATTTCATTAGCGGCACTAAAAGGTAAGCCGGTATTAGTATCATTCTGGGCAACCGATTGTCAAAATTGTCTTGAAGAAATCCCCGAGCTAATCAACTTACATCAACAATATTCATCAAGCGGCTTAACCATTATTGCAGTGGCCATGTATTATGATCCGCCAAATCATGTGGTGGAGTTGGCGACAGCCAGACAACTACCTTATGCCATTGCACTAGATCCGGAGGCGGCCCACGCCGGAGCATTTGGCGATGTAAAGTTAACCCCCACCTCTTTCCTAATCGACAAAAACGGCATGATCGTCATGCGCACTACGGGCAAATTTGATGTTGCCGCCTTGAAAGAAAGATTGAATAGTAGCTGACGATTTTAAAGCAGTGAAAAGGATCAGGCTACATTAATAACTCAACCTGATCCTACTCCTGAGTTTGCCTAGTTACTTTCCGGAGGAAACACACTAGAACGAATACTCATATCAAAAATTGTCTTGCATGTAACTTATTTTTTTGGCTGACTTGCCAGTTCCAGATGTTTGAGAGCTTCTTTGGCGTGAGTGGTGCCGCCCGCAGCGTCTCCTTTTTTTCCAACATCAATAGCGGCTTTCAGGTGTGTGATGCCTTCTTCAGTGTGTGGATTCGCTTCAGCTTTTTCAGATGCTTCAGCGTGTGTCAGCGCTGTCGAAGCATGTTCCACCAAAAGATTGGCATGTCCGGCTTCGCCATGAGTGATGGCGGCCTTGGTATGCTCCACAGCCTGTGGGAGATGAACGGTTTCAGCGAAAGCAAATGAGCCACTAAACAGTAAAACAGTGGTTAAGGCGATTGTTCTAATATTCATAACATAACCCCCGATAATTTTATTATTTCATGTCTACCCTGATTCTAGGTAGGAGACCGTTACCCTTTTATTATAGGGTAAGGAATGACAGTATTTTATACCGTCCAGAAAATATCTAATGTCTGAAAGGTTTAACAACACCGGACACTTCTAAAGACAGCTTTATAATGTCATTGTTTTGAGTATCTCTCAATAGCAAAGTGATGTCAACAAGTAAAAACCCATAGAATTCCCAGTAAATCGTTAGG
>CAVUMJ010000420.1:0-17823 GCA_963741375.1 uncultured Pseudomonadota bacterium | reverse complement strand
TCCTGTTCCTGCCAGCTTGACCGTTTCGTATTGCTCTTCTCCGCCACCAGTTCGCGAATGCGAGCCTTCTGCACTTTACCGTTCGCAGTTCTGGGAAGTTCATCGATCGCGATGTATCGGGCAGGCTGCTGATGTTGCGCCAGATTTCGCTTCGCGTGCGCGACTACCGAATCCAGCATCGATTCGAGTTCCACGCCGGCCTCAAGTTTCAAGACAGCCACAATGTCCTCGCCGTAGAGCTCGTGAGGAATACTCACCACGGCCACGTCCGCGATTCCGGGTACGTGCATTAGTTCCTCTTCGATAGCCGCAGGGCTGATATTCACGCCTCCGCGAATGATGAGGTCTTTCTTGCGTCCGGTAATAAAGAGAGAGCCGTGGTCGTCAAGATGGCCGACGTCACCGGTCGGAAACCAACCCGCAGCATTCATTCCCAACAGGGCTCCGTCGGCATCGAGGTCGCCGGCCATCAGGTCAGGCGTCAGGATTTCTACTTCGCCGTCCGTGCCAGAGGGCGCGGGTTCTTCCTGATCGCTTACCACTCGAAGTGCAACTCCCGGCAACGCCTCTCCAACGTAACCACTTGCTCCGAAATCGCCTCGCGAACGGGCGCGCCATTGTCCATGTGGTGCGCTGTTTTGAAGACGACAATGTCATCCATGTCGCCGGTAAAGTCGACCCCATTAATGATATTGAAGTGATCAACACCGAACTGGCATTGGCCGACATGGCCTCAGTTGAAAAAGCCCTGCAAAAAACCGCTAAAGCGTCCAAATCCGGCAATAAAGATGAACTTGCCAAAAAAGAAGTTTTGGAAAAAGTCCTGGAGCATCTTAACGCCGGTAAACCGGTCAGAACTCTGGGTTTATCGGAAGACGAGGTTAAACTGATCAAAGAACTATTTCTGATCACCATAAAACCCACCTTATACGTTGCCAACGTCCGCGATGACGGCTTCACCAACAATCCGTTGCTGGACAAAGTCGCAGAATTTGCAGCTTCCGAAGGCTCGCAAGTCGTATCAATCTGCGCAGCAATTGAAGCGGAGATAGTGCAATTGGACGACGAGGAAAAACAGGAGTTTCTGGATGATTTAGGTCTTGAAGAGCCTGGTTTGAATCGGGTGGTAAGAGCCGCCTATCAGTTGCTTAACCTGTCGACTTATTTCACCGCCGGTGTCAAGGAAGTACGGGCCTGGACCATTTATGTCAATGCCCTGGCCCCGCAAGCGGCCGGCGTCATCCATTCCGACTTTGAAAAAGGTTTCATCCGCGCTGAAGTGGTCTCTTATGAGGATTTTGTGACATACAAAGGCGAACAAGGCGCTAAAGACGCTGGCAAATGGCGGCTGGAAGGCAAGGAATATAAAGTACAGGACGGCGACGTCATGCACTTTAGGTTTAATGTTTGACATTAAAATGCCGGATTATTATAATGCTCGTTTAACATGAATCAGCTTGGCGATATAGCTCAACCGGTTAGAGCGCGGGATTCATAACCCCGAGGTTCCAGGTTCGATCCCCGGTATCGCCACCATTGAAAATCAAGGACTTACAATTATTTGCTAGTCCTTTTTTTATGCCTGCGGAGCACCTGCAGCAGAACACTTGAAGGCAATAAACAACAACAAACCGGATTTCAAAAACGGATTTTTGTTTGTTATCAATCAGCAAGCCATAAATCCTAGTTCAGCTTGGGCATTTAAATGCAGTAACGTTAAAACTACCCCTTTTACCCCGCCACCTACCACACTAGCGAATTTCTAACCCTTACCCATTTAAAAAAAGGGCCTTCGTCGCATTAGTGATTTTCTGAGTAATGAATGGCGTTTTCAAGTATTTGGCGAATAAACCGTTGATAGGGAATTCCTGAAGGTTGGGCCTCTTCCTTAATGGCGTCTAGCAAAGGTTCAGATAAGCGCATGGTAATGCTTTTTTGCTTAGGCTGAAATTCTAAGCGAACAGGGGGTTAAGGCTGACAAGTCGTATTCTGTCAGATCTGCGTGGCCGATAAAGTCTTCTGCTTCTTTTTCGGTTTTAAGGATTGGTAGTTGTTTTTTCATAGTAATCAACCTCCTTTTTGTGCATGATATCTGATTTTGTACGTACAAATGTCAAGCATATTAAAATAAATAACTATTACTATAACGCCTTCATACTTCTTGCTCGCATGGAATCTCGCGCCTTACCGAAGGCTGCCTCACGTTGCTCTTCGCCGCGCAGATAGCTAGCTATGGACAGGCGTTTGAGTTTTTCGGCGGCACGCCCTCAAAATACTCGGTACCGGATATGCCGCGCAATCAGCTTGAGCATTTAAAAGAACGACCTCTAATTTTAGTGATTTCTGAGTAAAGGGTTATGGTTAATCTTGCAGCCAACTGAACTATTAGAGGCAATCAATGTCTATATTTTCTGTGCTGCCAGAGTGTAGCCAAATAGTTGGTCATTTAATGAGGATTTGAAATGTAAATGTGAAACAAGTTGAGGAGAGTGCCATATGAATACTATCTTAGATAAACTTTTTCCTTCGATTATGTTTTTCGGAACCTTATTGTTCGCTGTTGCAATATTTTCCGCACTTTATTTTTATTTTAATCGTATCAAACCTAAACATATTGTTAGGGCTGGTACGTATATTTTGATTCTTATTGCTTTCATCGCCACCGCGCTATTTTTCGGTTGGGATTTAGGTATAAAGCTAGCCTGTTCCACTAATTATTCTCTTAATTATTGTGGAGTATGGGGATTCTTAATGACAGGACCTACCTCCGGTGCATTGGGAATTTTTCTTGCAGAGATAGCGCTTTATCGCATAGGGTAAGGAACTATCCGAGTTGACACATGGTAAACGGTTCAGTTTACGGCAAGGTATAGTACGCCAGAGCAACAAAAACGATTGAAGGCATTTTTTATAAGCGCAGTCATAAAAAATTCGCAGCAAGAACGGAAAACGCTTATCAATACCCGCCACCGTATCTTGAACCGTTTCCGGTGAGAAATAGCTCATGTCAGCCAATTTTCCGGAAATACTCCTGGTACAAGTCCAAATACGCACAGATTGTGACTAACCAACACCAACCCATGACTACGAGCTTTGCGCAGCAATGTACATCGTTAATGCCTTTCAGCTGACCAACTTATTCTAAGGTAACGCGAATACAGCCCTAGGATACTGTCCGAGAAGTACGTCACACCTTATCGCCATACGAAAGTATCTGCAAAAGACTGCAAAAGTCTTCGACTGTAGATAGATTTTTAGCAGGGGCTTGGCTTATTTACTCTCTATGCACAAGTCAGCTAAAGAGATAACAAATATCCGATGGCCGCCGTCTCACGGACGATCTAAGTCTTTTTGTGTCTTTTTGTTGCTTGAAATTGGGTTTTGTGATTAAAATCACATAATATCCAACCATTCAGCCTGATGCTCCAATACCGAATTATCAAAACTACAGGGCATGCTGAAGGGGATGAAGCGCATCTGTCGTGAGACAAGGTTTCAACTGATAAACCCTATTAGAAGCTTGATATACCTTGAACTGAATACTTGCAAAAAATAATAAATAATCAAGCTAGGAAGAAATGCATTACCTTGTAGCTCTAGTTGTAGTTTTATTCGCCTCGCTTTGCCTGGCGGAGACAGAGATCTCTGCAGGAAATAGTTGCCCTAAAGAGTCGGCGGCAATACTGGTTTCTTTACAAGGCAACTTATTTGTTGATGCAGGTAAGCTGGGTCATTGGCAAGCCGCGCAGCTTAACGACGCTATTTGCGAAGGAAGCAGAGTAAGGGTAGAGGCCAATAGCCGGGCCTCATTGCTGCTGCCAGACGACATTATTTTGCGTCTGGATGCCGGTACGGTGTTGTCTTTAAACGGCATAGGCGTTAAAAAGCCCACCATGCTGGACATGCTGAAAGGCATAGTGCATTTTATCAGCCGTACGCCAAGACATCTGGAAATTACCACACCTATCGCCAACGCCGGGCCGGAAGGCACCGAATTTGTGTTGCGAGTGGATTCAGACCAAACCTCGCTGTGGGTGTATGAAGGTGCGGTGAGATTTTACAATGATCAGGGAACAATCCATCTTAATCCAGGTGAAGCGGCTGTGGCGCAATTGGGGCAAATGCCAAGAGCGCAACTTGACATCAAACCTCAAGATGCGGTCAATTGGGCGCTATATTACCCGTCTTTGTTACCCAATGCCACGGCACAAACACCAATGTCTGACGATTTGCGCACGGCAATAACGGATTTTCGCCACGGCCGGATCGATGTAGCCCTGTCGCGCCTGGATGCTTTACCGCCGGAGCTGCGCAATCTCAACTTTTTCAAGGTGCGCGCTGCAATCCAACTCAGCACCGGCCAGGTTGAGTCCGCCTTGGTGGACATTCAAGCTTTACAAACTATCAATCCGAATGACGCCGAAGCCTTGGCTATGTTATCGGTCATTGCCCTCACCCAAAATCATAAAGATCAGGCTAATACCCTGGCAAATCAGGCTGTCGCCGCCAACCCGCAGTCAGCAGCGGCGTTTTCGGCATTATCCTATACCGAGCAAAGCCGATTTGAACTGGAAAAAGCCCTGGCTGCTGCCGATCAAGCCATCAAAAACGCTCCCCAGGATGCTTTGGTGTGGGCGCGCAAGGCAGAGCTGGAATTGTCTATGGGTTTGATCGCCGATAGCGAACTGGCGGCAAAACAGGCCTCCACTCTTGATCCTGAACTGGAAAGAACCCAGACCGTCATGGGGTTCACCTATCTGTTACATTCCGAAACCACCGCAGCCTTGCAAACTTTTGGCAAAGCCGTTGAGCTGGATTCCGCCTCTCCAATGGCGCGCTTGGGCCTAGGCTTAGCAAAAATCCGCAACGGCGACTTGGAAGCAGGCCGTCAGAATCTGGAAATTGCCACGGGCCTCAATCCGGCCAACGCGTTGATCCGCAGCTATCTGGGTAAGGCCTATTACGAGGAAAAACGTGTAGACCGGGCTCAAGATCAGCTGGATTTAGCCAAACAACGCGATCCTAACGACCCTACCGCCTATTTTTACGACGCCATCCTCAAACTGACCACCAACCGGCCGGTCGAAGCCTTGCGGAATATTGATCAGGCGATTGATTTGAACGATAACCGCGGCGTTTACCGTTCCAGTTTGTCGCTGGACAGGGATGCTGCGGCGCGTAGTGCTGCGCAAGGGCGCATCTATAATGAATTAGGCTATCAGCAATTGGGTTTGCTGGAAGGCTGGAAATCACTGGATGCCGATTCTAACAATTATTCAGCGCACCGTTTGCTGGCTGACGATTATGCCGCCCTGCCCCGCCATGAAATAGCCAGGGTCAGCGAGCTGTTGCAATCGCAGTTATTGCAGCCCGTGAATATTACCCCTATCCAGCCGAATCTGGAGGAAACCAGCCTATTCGTGCTGAACAGTTTAGGCCCGGCCAATTTGGGCTTCAACGAGTTTAATCCCTTATTCGAATATAACCGCGCTTCGCTGCAAGCCTCAGGAATATATGGCGGCAACAATACCAGGGGCGACAATGTGCAGCTGTCCGGCATTCGGGATAATTTGTCTTTCAGCCTGGGACAATTTAATTACGGCACGGACGGCTTCAGGGAAAACAATTTTTTCAGGCAAAATCTGTATAACGCATTTTTACAATACAAAGCCTCGGATCATTTGAATTTGCAGTTTGAATATCGGCATGAAATAACCAGTAACGGGGATTTGGCCTTGAATTTTGACGCAGGCAACTATGATAATGGCTACAATAAAAAAACTTATACTGATAGTTATCGAATTGGCAACCATTATGAATTCAACCCCAACTCATCTTTAATTGGTTCTTTTATTTATCAGAATGTCAAAATAGCTCAAAGCCAGTCCGGTTCGGATTTAGACCCTTTCGGTGACCCGGAACAAACTAACAATCTTATAAATTATAAGCGCAATGGATTCGTTTCCGAACTTCAGCATAGCTATATTAATTCCAGTTATAGCTTGATTAACGGTGTTGGTCATATTGATCAACAACTAAATAGTACTGTAACCAACCAAGCATCCGGCACAAATTTTTTTACCGGATTGCCGCAGTCGCAAATAGTAGTTAACCCTACTAATGTTTCAGGGTTTAGAAGAACCAATTTATATAACTATTCAAAATTCTTTTTCACTGATAAATTATCGGCAACACTTGGGGTTAGCCTGGATTTTTACAATTACGGCAATCAGCAATTAACCCCTGTCAATCCAAAGTTTGGCATTGTTTGGAGCCCTTTTGCCTCTACTACTTTTAGGACAGCCATTTTTCGGACCCTAAGTGTGACCGATTATTCAAATCAAACTATTGAACCTACTCAAGTTGCCGGGTTTAATCAAATGTTCGATGATGTTCTGGGGACAATTTCCTGGCGGTATGGTGTTGGTGTTGACCATAAATTCTCGGATCGTGTTTCTTCAGGTTTAGAGATTGCAGAACGCAATTTGAATATCCCAATTATACCAATACAATTATATCGGTCTGAGAGAACTGCCAGAGCTTATTTGAATTATATCCCCCATGATTGGGTTTCGCTGGGATTAGAATATTTTTATGAAAAAATTGATCAACCACGATTAGGACAGAATATACAAAGCAACAATGCTTTCAGTTACGGCTTATTTAATGATGTAGAAACTCATAGGATACCGCTTACGCTGAGTTTCTTCCATCCTTCCGGATTGTCTTTAAAACTTAAAAACTCATTTGTTCATCAATCAGGAGTATTTCAGGAACAGAATATGGATACTCTTGTTAATGGAACTTCTAATTTTTTTGTTTCGGATTTGAATTTAAGCTACCGGTTTCCGAATAGACACGGCATGCTCAGCGTAGGCGTCAATAATTTATTTGATAATAGGTTTAATTTTCAAAATACTGATTATAACAACGTCCTTATTTTTCCTAGCCGGGTGGTTTTTTCCAGGATTACGCTGGCGTTTTAATCAGAAATGTATTCAGCTTTGGTCTAAATTCCAAGCTGAGCTCCTTCGCCGGAAACTGCTAGAAGTCAAACTTAAGGCCTGAGTAATCCGATAAAATTTTTTTTCAGGTTGTTTCAGTAAAAATTGATCTATTGAAACTTTTACTTCATTTAAAGAGTTGGAATTCTAGTAAAATATAAATTTGAAATATAATTAAATTCATGTAAAGTCCATATTTTTCTACAATAAAAGACGAGGATAGATGTTATGGGCTTTAGATACTTTCAAAAACAAATCAAAAATTATAAAGTGGTATCAATTATTTTTTTTATTAGTGTTTTATCTGCATTTTTTGGCTGCAGTTCCAAAGAAGAGAATGCAAAGACGGCATTGACAGTCAAACCCCCGGAATATCTTTGTCAATCAGTCCAAACAGGTGGTGGCGTAGACGGTGCTCCGCCTCAATATACATGTTATATTGAAGAATATTGTGCGAATAGCGGTATTTATCCGAATGGCGTTCAGTTATACAGTTGGCCAGGTTCATGTTTGGCGAATCCCAAACCGGCTACCAGTATTCCTCCGTTAAACAATTGTGGTTTTTCGAGCGGAGGAACACCAATTAGTCAACCCAATAATCCGTGCAATTAACGACTAGTTTTATTTTGCAGGTATCTGCTAAATGATGCCTGCATATTCTTGCGCGGCAACTTAGGAAAGTCAGTTTAATATAGTTACAATCAATTGTTTTCAAAGCTATTGATAGTTTTTCATTAAATCGCTCTTGAAACTGGTTTAACTCTCATAAAACTGACTTCTAGGTTAAATGGTAAGCATCGCACATTATTTCCACAGGACTCTTACCATTATCTCAATCGCCTGGCTTTTAGGGATAGGCGTCAACAACCTTACCAATACTGAAACCAGCGTAGGTCTAGATACGTTATTCAAAATCCGCGGCCCACGCCCTACCCCGTCTAAAGTCATCATTGTAACGATGGACGATGCCGAAACGGAAAACGCTTTGAAGGTCGGCGATCAATATTTAAGCTGGCGAGGCTTTCAAGATAAATTAATCCGGGAATTGCAGCGTCAGCAGGCGGCTTTAATCGTTTTCGATCTGCACTTTATCGTTTCCGACCCCATGGCAGACCCTGAGCTGGCAACCGCTATGCAGGCTGCCGGAAATGTGCTGCTGGCCGACTGTGTGCAGCGCATTAAACTAAGCGAAACGGATAGTTTTGACGGCAGAAAGTGTTCCAGCAGAAATCAATTTAGGCAGGCCTTTGTAGAAATACAAGGCAAACCAAAACCGCAAGTTGCCGAACAACTGATTGCCATGCGCAGTATTCCGCCTACATCATTATTAGCTGAAGCAGCATTGGATCATGCGCCGTTTTACTTGGGCAATGATGTTGGCAATCCGGTTATCCGCAATGTTGACAATCTCTATGACAATCTGGCGGAAGCGCCCAGCTTGCCCTTGCTTACCTGGGCCTACTATCTGCAAGCCAATCATGCTTTGACCGGCATGGTTCAGCCCGGCACACCTGTTTCAGAATGGTTAAGCCGGCGGCGCAGGGACTGCGTTTCCGCACCGGATAAAACTTTAGAATCCGCAGTAGAAAAATCCGGGCCGGCAAGCCGCCTAGACGCGGCGATTTGCCGGGGTAATAACCCCTATCTGAATTTTTACGGACCGCCGCGTAGTTTTCAGATGGTGTCTTTCCAGGATGTTTACGCCGGAAAGCTGAGCAGTTTACAGGGCAAAGTCGTGTTTGTCGGCAAGGCTAAAAGCAAATCCATATCCAATAACGATGATCTGGATTATTTTCATACGCCTTTTTCAAACACTGCTACAGGGAATATGTCCGGCGTGGAAATCATGGCGACCCAATTTGCCAATTTAAACGAAGACCGATTTATTCGGCCCTTGCCGGATTTTTGGTTTAACACATTGCTTTTTGCGTTCGCTTTACTGATAACCATGTTGTTCACCAGCCTGGGTTGGCTGTCCGGCATGTTGACCAGTCTGCTGATTTTGTGCAGTTACGCAGGTCTGTCCGCCTGGTGTTTCAGCCGCTATGGCTACTGGTTACCGGTGGTGATACCGTTTATACAATGGGTTTTTATTTGTGTTTGGGAGTTGTCGGCATGGCTGCCTTTTTCCACTTCCAAAAAACACGTTCACGGAGTATGTCTAGCTACGGACATAGAAGGCTATACCAGCATTGCAGAAGGATTGACCCCAATTCAGCTGGATAATTTATTAGCTCCGTATTTCAAAATATTAACGGAGCCGGTGATTTCTAACTCGGCAAAAATCAATGATATTACCGGCGACGCCATGATGGCCTTATGGTTTGATTTACCGCTGAAGAAACAGCGATTGTCGGCCTGTCTGGCTGCGCTGGAAATACGTCAGGCTGTGGAAAAATTTAATGCGGTTAATCCACTTGCTTTGCCTATACGCATCGGTTTATTCGAGGGCGATATCAAAATTCGGCCGATACACGCAGGCGGCAAAAGGTTTTACCGCGCGGTCGGCAATACCTTGAATATTGCTTCGCGGATTGAAGGCGCGAATAAAATATTAGGCACGCGCATTTTAGCGGCCGACTCGATTGCGCTTACCTCAAGCGGTATCTATTTTCGTCCGTTAGGCTCGTTTCGAGTAATTGGCCGGGAAGATCCGCTACAGTTGGTGGAGATTATCGGTAAGATACAGGATGTTAGCGCTACTCAGCAGGTGAAGTATCAACAATTTGCGGCAGGTCTAGCCGACTTTCAACAAGGCCGGTGGCAGGAGGCCGCCCTTAACTTTCAAGCCCTGCTGAATGAGCTGGGCGACGATGGTCCGGCCCGGTTTTATTTAAAACTGGCCTTGGATTATCAAAAAAAACCACCGATGGGATGGGGGGTTGTGCATTTGGATCAAAAATAAATATGAAAACCCGTATTCGTTATTTTCAAAACCTGGTTGAAATCTAATATTGCGCCGGTAGTTTCTTATCGATCCTAAGGACTTTGCCATGTTTGCTTACATAGCCGCCTTCGATTAAGCCATTGATAAATCTATTGATGGTCTCTCTTTGCGTCCCCACCATCTTGGCGAGTTCCTCGTCAGTAGGCTTGATATGGATAACGGAAATATCGCCTTCTTTGTCCGCAAGGTTTTGCAGCACGCAGATTAACCTTTCATAAGCGCTTGCCAACGCCATTTGTTTGACTTTTTCGGTCAAAAACACGATTTTTTCCGAAAAAACTTCCAGCATGGCAATGGCTACTTCGGGATGTAAGTTAAGCCAATTGATGAAATCCACTTTCGTAAGGACAGCGCATACGGTCTGCTCCATGGCCTGTATTGTCGCTGAACGGACGGGACGATGGCAGACTAAAGCCAATTCGCCGAAATACGAACCGGCTTCCTGTATCTGTAGTGTGAGTTCCCGGCATTTGTTATCGACCCCAAAGACCTTAACTTTGCCGGACAGGATAATATAAAACGAGGAGGTTTCGTCACCCTCGGTAATAATCACCGCATGTTTACGAAATGTTACCTCTTTGGCCTTTGCAGCCAAGGCATTCAGTTCGTCATCGGATTGCTTGGCAAGAAAGGAAATGTTTTTAAGAAATAATAATAATTTTTGATTCATGGCTAATGCTTACCTCGTAAATAATTAAAAATGATTATTAACAAGTAACTAATTAATAATAAACAGGCAATGATTTAGCATAAATTAAGCAATCCTAAAAAGCGCCGATTTAACCGGTAGCAAAATTCGTCGAGATATTCCTATGCATATTATGACGCAATTGCTTACATGTATTACGGATCATGGAAAAAATATGTATCCGGAATAAAATGGCGCTTAGTTAAAAGAGTAAGTTCTTTGAAACGAGTGACTAACAAATCACCAGTAGAAGTTGGATACTGCTAAACGCAGTACAGCGCATCGTTCGCGAATTGATGCGCTTCCTGTAGAAGATTGAGAAAGAATTTTGATTGTATTGAGTAGGATAGAGCGATAGCGAAACCCATCATTTAGGCTACAAAGATGGGTTTCGCTACCGCTCTACCCCTAACTTTGAACTGATTAATCCACTATTATTACAGCCTTGCCTTTGGTGCGCTTACCCGCCTCAAGGTCGGCAATCAGCGCAATAGCTTCATGCAGTTTTGCGGTGCGTCCGATTGAGATGCTCAATTTCCCGTCAGCAGCGAGATTGGCGATTTTTTGCAGGACTTCCTGATTTTGGCTGGAGAACACCAACTTGTGCCTTGACGAATACAAACTACGAAAGAATTTATAGCCGGTTGGATTGATGTCAATCACAAACCCGCTAGGCTTGGCCAAAACATCACCCTGTTTCGGCGTCAGACTGCCGTTGCAATCAAAGACTATATCAAATGCGCCATTTAGGTCGGTGGGGATCTCCTTTGTGTAATCCAAAACCTGATCGACACCTATCTGTTTGGCCTCCAAGATTGAGGTTGGACCTACGCATCCGGTCACAATCGCGCCCAGATTTTTTGCTATGTGCACTGCGGCTTGTCCCACGGCGCCATATGCGCCATTAATAAATACCTTCTGTCCGGATTGCAAACGGCCTTTTTCCACTAAGGCCTGCCAGGCGGTTACGCCCACTACAGGCAGGGTTGCGGCTACTTCATGAGTCAGAGCCGCAGGTTTTTTTATGACCAGTTTCTCCTGGGTAATCAGCTTTTCCGCAAATGCGCCTGATGATTTAAATGGAACTGTGCCGAAAACTTCGTCTCCGGCGCTAAACCGCGTCACAGCCTTGCCCACGCTTTCCACAATGCCGGAAAAGTCCATTCCCATTGCCCGCGGCCAGCGGTTGCCGGTGATTAATTTCATAGCTCCCTGCCGTAGCTTCCAATCAACGGGATTAACTGAGCTAGCCTTAACTCTCACCAGAATTTCGCCACTGCCTGGCGCAGGCAGCTCGTAAGTATCCAAGCGCATTTCTTCCGGGCCACCGTAACGGTAATACTGAATTCGTTTCATTTTTAGCTGCCGATTGGGTTTAAATAAATAGGCTGTTCTGCAAAGACGTAAAACGGCTTATTGCTTAAAAACTTCCTGAAACAACTGTTGCATTGCCGCCCAGGATTCTTTATCCGCTTTGGCGTTATAAGCAATCGGAATATTATTGGCTTTGCCTAGCCGATCTGACTCGGGACTAGTGAAACCATGTATAGCCCCAGGATAATTAATGAACTGGTATTTTACACCAGCCTGCTGCATTTCCCGCTCAAAGTTTGCGATACTCTCAGCTGTGATAAAACTATCGTCTGCGCCGTTTAACACTAATACTTGGGCTTTAACCTTGCCGGGTTCGGCCGGTGTTTTTGTGACCAGATTGCCATGAAAACTCACTACTGCCGCCAAATCCACACCGATACGCGCCATGTTTAACACCACAGACCCGCCGAAGCAATAGCCAATCGCCGCAATTTTACCGGCATCGACTCCAGGCTGTTTGGCCAGCAAGTCTCTTGCAGCCAGAAAACGCTGCTTACCCAGTTCTTCATGCTCAACAACACTTTTCACAAATCCGGAGGCTTCACTGGCATGTTCGCTGGTTTTACCGTCCCCATACATATCAACCGCCAGCGCAGTATAACCTAAGCTTGCCAACATACGCGCCCGCTGCCGGGCATAGTCGTTCAAACCCCACCATTCATGCACCACCAGTACGCCGGGTTGTTTGTCGCCCTTGCTGTCATCCCAAACCAGATAACCTTTAAGCGCTGTATCTCCGGCTTTGTAGTCGACGTTTTCCTCGTGCAATGCCGCTTGCGCAAAGCGGCTGAATAATAGAACCAATAGTAATAGGAAATATTTCATAGTCTGTCCCTGTTGTTGGTAGTCGTTACCATCATCATAACTGCAAATTATCAAACATCAGTTTGCCATTTGAATCTATTACAGAAGCAAACAAAATAATGCAATTAAGCCCAACAATCAAGGCTAGATTTGAGTAGAACCTGCGCTATCAATAGACATGCAGATGTTTTGTTCCGTCATGTAGTTCAATTTCGCCGAATTCGCTCCGGCCTTCAAGATGTTGAAATAAACTCACCCCAATTAGCCAGACATGAGTGATGCGTTTAGGCAGTGGTCCGCCGATGGCCTTTTGGTAATAATCAAGAATGGGCTTTTCTTCGTTTATCCATTTACCTAGTTCGGCCGTTCCCGATCTGGCGACAACATGAATCTCACGCTGCTTCCAGCCGGGAAGAGGACAATGAAATGCTGTATCTACCGGAAGATCCCGGCTCCAGAAGAATGTCAAATCCTTGCCATTGTCAAACTTGACGGCAATGCTCATATAGTCATGGGTGGGCATGGCGTTTTCGGAGACAAGCGACGGCAATTTATCCACCTTCCATTTCCAGCTTAAAATTGTGTTCGGGGTAAGATCAAACCCAGCCGGCTTTTCCATAATGCTGGCATCGTCATGCACATTTAGCCCTATGGCTTGTGCCGGGGAGTTTTGTGCTGCGGACACAGGTACTTCTGAAAAAATTTCCGCGGTTTTTAGTTCCCAAATATAATCCCAACCCTTGGGCGGCAATTTTTGGTTGATCAAACGTTCAATTTCGGCATTAGCCCACGTCGCGTCAGCAGATTTTTCAGCTATGCGTTTAAGTTGCAACGGAATATCAACATTCGCGGCCCATTGGATAACTGCCACACTGACTCCGCCTCCGGCATCCGGATTGGCTGGCGCCGGTTCTCCCAGATATTTCCCGGCGCTATCCAGCCAGCGTTCACCCGGATAGAGTTTCAGATACAAATTACCGGTAGTAGCGGCTGTAAAGGTGTTGGTATTGCGCGCGCCCCTAAAGATCGGCCCTTTATCTCCAAGCTTGGACCACACCGAAAAGGGTGCTTCGAATGATAGATTAGCCGCTCTTGACAACCAGACCTTGCCATTCAGAATCAAGCTGACCCTGTCATCCGGTTTCAGCGCCAAGCCGGTATCCAGCCACGGCCCAACATCCGCGCTCAAATACAGTACTTTCAAACCGATAATTTCTTTCCCGGCAAATGCTGCTATATCAGCACGAATTTGTTGTTCGAATTGTTGATAAGGTTGAATTGAAGAAGCATTGCTTTGAGCATGGCTAGGCGCGGTAGCGACTAGCAAACCGAAAAATAAAACTGCCAGCCATTTTTTTGATGAAGACATTAAATTCTCCTTTTAATAGATTAATGCAGCCTGCTGTTTGGCCCTAGGAGGCTGTCCGGGAATAGGAACCGCAAAGCGGAATTCGCCGGAATGCATTAAACGTACTTAAGAGTCCAATCCGGCGCAGTCAGTATATGCAATGCATAGTCAAACGTAACCGGATATTCACCCTAAAAGAACGGGAATTTTGCCCGCATATAATCGATTTTGTGGTGATTTGTCATCCTCAATGTATTCAATGTTTGAAAAATGGATGGTTATTACTTAACTTGGAGCACACCGCCAGTTCCTAGTCCGCCTTTTACGTCTTGTGCCTGATAATTTCTAAGAGATAAAACCAAATTATTATAGGCATCAAAAAAAGCTGCCGCAGTTGCTTGTCCTTCCGGAGTGCGCTCGAAAGTTCCAAGACCTGCGATACCGCCGCCGCCACCGCCAAATAGGCCGCCCCAGCCTGCTGCTTCAAAATTGCTTGCAGTGGCGCTACCTGAGGAAATGCCTATTTGAACAGTGGTGCGTATATCTGTTAGCGTAAGCGCAACATCTGTAGTTCTGGTTTGCATTGCACCGGAAACAGCCCCGCCAAGAGCACCCAGTCCAGCCGCGCCAAGTCCGATATTAACTAATGATCCGCCTAACCCGGCGCTACTGCCGCTGGTCGCTTCATTGTTAACAATAACCTGGGGCTCCAGAAGATAATCAGCTGCAACACGTTGACCTTTTTGTTGCTTGGAGCCGGCCCTATATTCGCCGGATTCTCTTTGCTGTGCGGTGATGTTGTTAAGTAAAGCTGAAGTGGCTTGATTGCCGATTCCGGTAATTACAAAGCAATTGGATTGTTGAACGGCCAGACGAAGCAAAGGATCGACAGTGGTGACGCTGCCGGCTCCGGTAATCCTGCCATCACTCACCGCCAAAGTTCCAAGAGGAGCAGCACAATGTTCAAGAGACTTATTGGCATTGACACTGCTTGCCCCACCCGCCGATCCGGATACCAGATTGGAGCTGCCTCCGGTTTTTAAACCCGGTTGCTGACAAGCAGCTAATGTCATTGCGGCAACTAACAATGATAATTTTTTAGTATTTAAAGTCGTCATCTTTGAAAATTCCCTTGAAATAATGGAGATAGAGGTTATTCTAGTTAAAATTATGGTCTGTCAAGATGTTAGGTTAATATATTTCAACTGCCATTAAAAGAAAAAAATATGTCTATCAACATGTTATTTAATCTCACAACCGCAAAAAGACTGCTGATAATTTTGCCTGTCCTTAATTTGAGCTCATGTGCAAATAATCCACCGGAGAAGGCGCCTATTACAGTATGCGACAGTAGTGGTTGCTCGGAGCGCCCGCATGACTACGCATCGTTTGATCCCAATAAAGCACAGCCGGGCGACGACTCTGAAGGAAAAATTGCCGCGCTGGAAGCATTAGCGGAACAAGACCCTAAAGCCGCTTATGATCTTGCATTAAGATTTTTTCGTGCAGATGGCGTACGTCAAGACACCTACAAATCAATCAAATGGATGCGCTCCGCTGCTGAAAGAGGCGAATTGCAGGCACAAATGGCGCTGGGAAGAGTGTATTTAACCGGGCTTCAGGAAATGGGCTCCGACCCTGGAGAAGCTGAAAAATGGTTATCTATTACCTCCAACAGGGGAGATCATGAAGCGTCTACATTACTTGCACAAGCCATTGCAGCACGCCAATCACAACAAGCAGCCTATCGTTTGGCTAATCAATGGCGATCAACTTTTTACAACTACTGGAATTCAGGATATGGCTATTACTGGAATTGGGGCAATGGTGGCTGGTACTTACATTGAACCAGCACGCCGTCCGATAATAATAGTAAACCTACTGCGGAAGATCAGGTCGGAATGTATGGTAGCGTACAGACCTCTCAAACTGTAACCGATACTATTTCCATAAAGTTTTCAGCAACTGGCGCTTTAGCCGGTTCAGTTTCCGTTTTTTCGCCGATGACTTTCTGACGGGCGTACCCGATGATTGTTGAGTACGCTTTATACGGCGGAAAAGGCCGGAAGTTGCTTTGCGAAGTGAAGGTAACAAGTGTTTAAGTTCAGTAACCTTTGGAGATTAACATGCCGTACGCCTGTCTGAAAAGAACTGCCGCAAGAACCGGACATTTATTCAGGACGGGAGTGCTTGCCGGGTTTTTCGGAATTTCGGTGGTAAACCCCGCCTTGTGTTTAGCGCTGCAGTTGCCGCCTATAGTCGAACCTGCCAGCCAGGAACATCATGTCGGTAAAGTGATCTTTCTCGAACTGGTGACGCCTGACCTTGATGCGGCGAAACAGTTTTATGGTAAATTGTTTGGCTGGACATTTCACGATATTGACATCGGTAATACACAGTATGCCGAGGCTATTTTCGACGGACATTCGGTTGCCGGACTGATATACAAGGAGGCATCTCCCAGTGCGAATCGGCAACCTGCGTGGTTAAGCTTCATTGCCGTCCGGGATGTCGACTCGGCAAAAAACATCGCCTTACAACACGGCGCCAAGGTGTTATTTGAACCGCATAGCCTACCCGAGCGCGGAAGGCAGGCCATTTTTGCCGATCCGCAGGGCGCAGTATTTGCTGTTCTCGCTTCCAGTAGCGGTGATCCGCCGGATGTGCTGGTAGCGCCCGGCGAATGGATTTGGAGCTCTTTAATCACCAGCGATCCGCAAGGCGCTGCGATTTTTTACCAAACGCTGTTTCAATACGAAATTTTCGATGCGCCATCCGATGACGGCGGCCGGCATGTCATGCTGGCGTCTGACAACTTTGCTCGCGCCAGCGTTAATTCCATGCCTGAAAAATCGCTTGGCAATCATTCGCACTGGCTCAATTACATACGCGTCGAAGATGCCGTGGAGATGTCGGCAAAAGCCGTAGCGCTTGGCGGCCGCATGCTGGTGGAACCCAGAGTTGACCGGCACGGCGGCAGGATTGCGGTGGTTGCGGACCCTCAAGGCGCGCCATTCGGACTGCTTGAGTGGACGGATATCGACAGCAAGGTGGTGAATCAATGAATCGTTTTCCGAAATACGGCCTGGCCATCGCTATCGTAAGCGGACTGTATCTGCTGGTTTTATCCGGTTGCCTGTATTCCGGCGGCGGCGGCTATCAAAACGGTGGATATGGTGGCCCGGATTATTATGATACCGGCGGCGGATATTACAACGGCTGGGGTGGGAACTATTTTGTAGGGCCTTATCGCGGAGGAAGAGGAGGAGGAGGAGGAGGAGGAGGAGAAGGCCCTCGCCATGAAGAAAATACGTCAACTCGCCGTGAAGAAAATACATCAACTCGCCATGAAGACACTACATCAACACATGCGGCGAGAGCGGCCCCTATTGCTCACAGCGTGCCGTCCATTCCGTCCGCCCCTCGTTCCGGCGGCTCTCAATCTCACGGCGGCAGGCGTTAGACAATGAAGGCTGATCATATTCCGGCATATGAATTTCCTGTAGATTTTGTATCATATCGCCAAATCATGACCAGAGTCTTGATCTTTTGTTGGAATAGAGAGGTTATATATTGCCTTTGGGATCGATGATGCTTGAATGGGTGTGAACCAGAGTTTCAGGAGAAAGATCAATGAATATCACCCGGTATGTCGCCA
>CAVUMJ010000419.1:0-7955 GCA_963741375.1 uncultured Pseudomonadota bacterium | reverse complement strand
TGATTACAATATTTTCAAACCAGGGTGACATGGCTATTGGTTTTTACCCTACAGGAACAGAAAGAGCAGTTAATATCAAAACATGTTTAGGTTTACCTATATAATATCAAAAATAGATTTGCTTTTATATTTATGAAACTTTTAACAAGATAGTGGATTTTAAAATGTCATATAATTCCGAAACAAAATCTTTAAAATTGAGTGATAGATTATCAATTTTTATTAGTACGGCGGCATTATTAATATCTATTTTTGCTACTGTTAAAGGTGAAATGAATGGCGAAAAAGAAAGAGAAAGAACTGTTCGCAGCCAATTAACTGACGTCCTTGGGCGAATTGAAGCTCTTTCTATTGATGGTACTAATCTTTCAAAGGAAAATGATCTTGAGAGATTAAAAATTGAAAATAGCGAATCGGAATTTGAAAAGAATCAAGCGAGAATTAAAGCTCTTTATGCTCAAAATGTATTATCAATGATTAGCAGGCAAGTTTCAGGACTTCTTGACCAAGCTACATATTTGTCTGACCAAATACCACAATTGGTTACCACAATTGAATATAATACAATTGCATCGGCGTTTTCATCTTCTAATCAAGCTTTAAAAGCAGAGGTTTATTTTAAAAAAGCAATTGATCTTGCTCCAGATGCCTTTATGAAGTCCGGCGCAACTCGAACATATGCTATGTTTATGTTTCCACAGGGAAGAATTCCTGAAGGAAGGGAGTTATTCAGACAATCCCTAACGTACTTGAAAGGTCAGGATAATCTTGTATTATATGAAAATGGTTTGACATGTCAGTATTGGGGGATGTTGGAAAAAAATTCTGGTGGAAATTCAGATGAAAGTAACCGTCAGTTCCAAGAAGCTCAAAATTATTTTAGCCGTATTACTGTAGAACCAGTCAAAATAAATTTACTTAATGCATTGGAGGCTGCAAAAAACTCTAAATTTGGCAATTTAAACCAACAGCCCGTCGCTATATTGCCAAACAGATAATTATTGATTTGTTATTACTATGTAGGCAATTTACTTAGTTCATGAAATTTAAGGATAGACGGAAAACCGTCTATTGCCTAAACCAAGCCAAACAAAAGCAACTTACTATCAAGCTTGGAATTCATGGCTTGAGCAATGGAAAAAATCATCATAGTTGAACGGCTTTAAGTTTATGCGGGTGCGAGCTTAAAATCTAAGCCCATGGATTTGGTGAAAAAATCACATCATGGTTAGCTGATAGATCTGACAGATATATCCCATCGTTTTTTACGATAATTGCACAGCAATCATGTAACCACGGTGAACATAGAGCAGAAGTTACCTATCGGATTTTTCATCCCTTTCGTGATTTGCTGGAAAAGACTGATTATTTTACGATTATTAGATTGATTGGTTGGCAAAACATTAGGACAAATTACAATTCCCAATAAAATAGGATTATATTTTAATGAAATCAAGAATCATCCTGCTATTTTTATTCTTCGTAGCCTCATTCAGTGCAAATGCAGATGATTTTGATCCTGAAATGCTTAAGAATTGCCAAGATTTGGCAATTCTTTTAAATAAATCTTCTAAAGTTAATATTAATATCAATGAACTAACTCCTCTGTTTACTTGGCGTGCATCTTGCGCTGAAAAACCACCAACTGGCCAAGGTAATGTGATGGCTCTATGTGAAGGTACTTCAGTGCGTAGCAATGGTACTGCAGAACTATTGTTCTTCTGGTCAAAGACTAACAAGGGAAAACTTACTACTGGTTATTATCCATGTACTAAGTAGCCTGATATGTTATTTCTTGTTTATTAACAACAACCAGCCAAGATTAACCGATTGATTTTTCAATGACTGAAATTTCAGACGCCTGATTTGTAAAGTTTTTTGATTATTTTTCTGATCGTGATAGTAAGAGCGGAAAGAGCAAGATCTTGCATTAACACATTTTTCAATTTAATTTTTGACTTCGTGATTAAGGGAGCATGAGTGGTAATTGTTTTTAAAAATTATCAGAGATAAGGAGATGGCAACGCAAGACCAGACCCTGTTCGCTCAGACCCTGTTCGCTTCTAAAACTAAACGTGTTCCGTTGCTGCGCGGAATCGCTGTCCAGCGAAAACGCCAGCCGTCTGGCAGCCATGGAGCGAGCCAATAAAAACTTCGCCAAAAACCGAAAGGTGATGCGCCTAAAGTTTGAAATCAGAAACCAAAGGTTCAAATCTTGGTAAAATCTAGCTTAGTAGGAGTCATTCATTAGCCAGCTAGGAGGCTGTCCGAGAATAGAAACCATAGGGCATAGGGCGCAATAGGCGCTAGCCGTATTGCGCCGCATGTTGGCTTTCGATCATCCGGCGTATTACGCTTCGCTAATACGCCCTATGGCCCTTTTCCCCAGTAGGTTTTCTATTCTCGGACAGCCTCCTAGCGGTTTTCCGGTTTCGAACGGGCAGGCAAACAGGCTGCGGCAATACAGATCCTACTGGTTCTGCCAAGCTCAATGGCCTGAATCCCGCCTACTGCCTAAGAGACACGCTCGAAAAGTTGACTGTCTGGCCCAATAGCCATGCTGCCTTTGGCTCCGGAACATATCGCCCAATTTAAAAAAAGCTAATTGGTCTTCTTGGGGATGTGGGGCCGCAGGAGGCTTACTAAGGACCGCTTATGGCTGCGGAAAGACTGTTAGCGTTGGACAACTTATGTAATCACCATCATCCCAAAAATCAAATTCCCCGTATCCGTTATTCGCAGTTTTAAGGGTGAATGTCTGTTCAAGACATACCAAAATAGCATTCGCACTGGTGGGCTGCAAATAATTCTGAAAACCGAGATTATATGGTAAATTAAGTGGCTGGGGGGTAATCGCAGGAAAATCATCTTTCGGGTTTCCAGTGAAAATATTATTAGCCCATATGGAACCGATAGATGGGAAGCCCAGAAGTGTTCCGTCGTCCTGATAAGCAGTAAGTTGTAAATCAATCCAGCCATCCGCGTTTCCCGTATTGTACCCAAAAGGGCCAAAATATGCCTCCCCGTAGTCTAGAGCATATGATCCTTGACAATAAGTCGATACGCTCATCTCAAAGCTATAGTAATCATTTGTACCAGGGTAAATGGGTTGAAAGATAAACCACCATTGATACACTTGAGAAATCGGGGTATGGTTTCCACCAACCGATGAAAAACTCAGGCGAACATTGCCAGGGTCGTTGGATTCCCATATCGTGCCACCGCCGGCCCAAAATAACTCGACGTAAATTGGATTTAAGCTGAGTACATTACCCGAATCTCCAGAACGCGGCTTAGGCAATACCCTTGGCTGAATGTGAAAATCTTGTGGTTTGGCGGTTGCTCCAGGCACTTGTTTACCGTTCTTAATAAACTCCTTCAGTTCCTCTTCATTTAGTTCACGAATGCGCTCTAAGGCAGTGAGAATATCTTTTGATATGGCATTTCGCAAAATTTCGTCCCGCCTTTTGTTCTGCGCTTCAATATGCTTTAAGTTGGCAGTTTTAGCTTCCTGCAGTCGGGCTATTTCTTTTTTCCGCGCGGCTATGAGTTGTTTCAACGCTCTATCTACCTCTACCGGTAGTGTTTGTGCTTGTGCTGACATGGTACACCTCTTAATTTTGATTGTTTTTCGACGATGGAGATTCCCCTCTGGTTTGACCCCTCGAAGTTCATCTTGGCAGTTTGGGGTTCTAGGCCCTAAACTGATTGGTTTTAAAATTTATATAAAAATAAATAAGAAAGAAAAATAATTCAGAAACGTTTGTGTTTTTATGTAACTGTTTTAAAAAGATTAAAAAAAATCCGAGGCTTCAAGCTTAGAACCCCATATATGACTTCATGTCGCACTATAAAAATCAGCCATCCATCGCTGATTTTTTCGCTCCACCTGTATGTGTTTCGGTGGCCCAGTTCTGTCCTATGGCTCGCGTTCGGACAATAAGAGGGGTTTCACTTGGCTCCACAATGACTCCACGCCGTTTCTCGATGCCTTACGGTTTCCTACTCGGAAAACCATAAGGCGCTACGCTATGGCTAACTAATTGTCTTAGCCAAATTCATCGAGAGCATGCAAAATCGGGGAAGGGATTATTTTGATATTTTTTTAAAATAACTGTTATCAGGTGTTATGCGACAGAATGCGCCGACATACATCCCGATCCATTAACTGCCTCACCCGGTTTTGCATGCTCCCCTTCTTGAAAAAACATTCAACAGCCAACGCAATCGAATAGTTGACTATCGCTTATGGCAAGCCTGTCGAATGATGACCGGCATACCAGCCCCAATTTCCACTGGGTACCTGAAAATTCACATAGGTGTTACCGTCGGAACCCAGTAGGACAAGTTGCAGATTCTGCCCTGTCGGGCCTGATTCAATATCGAAATCGACGAAACTGGGTGAAGGCGGGTTACTGGGCAATTGGTTTTTCCAGTTCCAGGTCCAAGCCAATGGATCTGAATCTAGCGTAGCTACGACATTGGGAAGTTCGAGAAGATACGGATATTGCGGATCACCCACAGATTGGCCGCCCAAGGCGATGATTTCAAGGACACCCTCATAATTATTGACAGGAAAACCGTTTATCGCCTGTACTTTTGTAAAAACCAGATTATTCGGATTCGGTAAAAGTCCACCAAAAAGCCATGACTGCCCCTGGTCCATCGAGACATTGACATAGATATTCCCATCACTTCCGATCATGAATGCAAGCAAAATGTGGTTTGGACCATAACTGAATGACACAGCGTTAAAACGAAGTCCAGTTGGATAGGGCGGCGCGATTTCGGTGTGAAGCTTGCCGTTTATTACAACATTTGTCGAAATAGTCGGAAGCTCGCTAAAATGCCATTGATTATTGTTCTGATTAATCAAAAGTATTTCAGGAAGGGTAGTACCGATAATGTCCGCCAAACCAAGAATAAGCGTAGTCTCGCTTTCCCTATTAGTGCCAATATCGGCAATTGCGAAAGTGCTTAGGTTCGTATTTCCTATGGTTGTTGGCGCGGAGAAAAATGTCGGAAACGTAAGTGGTGGTTGTTGTAATAAACCATTGTTATTATAAGAATATGGAGCATATGACCCGTTATCTACACCCGCTCAGTCGTGCGTCCAAGTAATACTGCCGACAGAGCCATTGGCAATAGAGATGTCCAATGGATTGAAATTTACGCCTAGCCGCCCACCTTTCAAGCTCAAACCAATCACAACAAGACCAACGTTATCGCTGCAAGTAGCATCAAATGAAACATAGTTCGAGCCATTTGAACCCATGGGGGTTTTCTGCCAGCCTTGAGAACTCCAGTTGTCGTTCTGATCACTGACGGCCCACCACAGTTCACCGGAGGTGTCCATAGCAATCAGGACGATAGACATACTAGTTCCAAATAAACTGACAGTATCAATCGCCTTCAAAACAACAAAGGGCACAGCAGTAGCTTGAGGCGTTTTTCCGGTTTGCCATACGTTGTTTAAAGGTTGAATGAAATGCTCGACAACACCGGCTTTCAGCGAAAATGAATGGGTCGAAACCGGATTTAATTCTTCTAGTGTGATTATTGAAATCTTTCCGGCGGCCATATCCCACTCCCATGGTTAGAATTACCTGGTTACCCACATGCTCCAGTTAACATATTTTTACTGTTTCAAAGTACCAAAATTGTAATTTATTGGACTTTTAAATATTATTCATTAACTTTAATGTTAGTATCAATGGGTACGAATGCGTAAGCAATACTACCTAATCTAACGGTAGCGTCTTCATCAATGCCTCGATTTTAGAGACTGGCTGAAACTTGTGGGTAATCAGTACCTATATAATTCAAGTTTAGGGATGATTAAGCAGGGTATCTGTTAATTATTTCAGTGGAAAAATATGAGAAATTCCACATTTTGGTTACATCTCAAAGTTGGTGTCAGCTGTAAGTAGCTAGAACCCGCTAACCTTCTTGATAGCTGCTAACTGCTGTAAGCAAACGACTTCGGGAAGAGTTTGGCAAACTGCAAGTTGACGTTAACGAAGAGAAAAGTCGAACTGTCGATCTGGCCTGTGGCGAAAGCTTTAGTTTTCTAGGCTTTGATTTCCGCAGTGTCCTTAGTCTAAAGAAGGTCTGGCGGGCAAATTACGCGCCGAAGCTGAAGAAGCGGACGGCGTTGCTGCGTAAACTCAAGGAAATCTTTAGACGTTTTCAATCACAACCGATAGATAGAATATTAGAACTAATCAATCCGATACTAAGAGGGTGGGTTAACTATTTTTCCATTGGGCATTCCAGTGAGTGATTTGGTTATGTCAAAGATTGGGTTGAAAAGAAAGTACGGCGGCATCTTGGTCGATCTCGGAATAGCAGGGGCTTCGGCTGGAAGAAGTGGAGTAAACACTGGCTTTATAACGAACTTAAGCTGTTTAACGGTTATCGGGTTCGACATGGCTAGGCGTTGAAAGTGAATCCAGAAGATAGGCGAGATAAACCTTGATAAGAAACAATCAGGAGAGCGTAGTGCGGGAAAGCCGCATGCTGCGTTCGACGAGGCGGGAGCTGGAAACGTGATGATGGTAGCCGGATTGAGGCCCATGACGAAAGTTATGGATAAGCCACCGGAATCTAAAGTGTGCGCGCCAGTTCTCGACCCTACCTGCGAGGGCGGCGGCGCGTAAGCGTCGTCGCTACTCACCCATTAACACATTATTTTCTATTTAATTTTTTGACTTCACGATTAAGGGAAGCATAATTGAAAGGGAAATAATCGGTAATTGTTTTTAAAAAGTATCAGAGATAAGAAAATGTCGCAATGCAAGACGTCGCCCCGTTCATTTAACGTAAGGCAAAATACCCAGTACTTAAGTGCCATTGACGCAAGTCTAATAATTTAAGTAATGTGCTTGCGACTTTATTTTAAAGTTAGAGTCTTCAAAAGAGAAAAAGCTAAATTCTGCTGTTAAGTGGAAACGGAAGGACACTGGAACTGTGCATATCTGGTGCCCGGATTGCACCTTGTAAAAGAATTCTTACTGAAATTTAAATTAAGGACATGTACATGAATCAAAATGAGTTATTAGTAATCAACTTGTTACTTATGTTAGTTTTCGTTAGTCCGTCATTTGCTACTACACTCGATATTGGGAGTGATTCTACAAATTCCAATAACTGGACATTCACCGATGGCGGGCAGTTCATACCACAATCCTCAGTTTTATACGTAGACAACGGTGATCAGTGGGTGAATGGTTGGGGTTTTTTTAATAATTCTTCGGCGACTGGATTTTGGACAGCAAGCCTATCTTTTAATGCGTTAAACCCAGACGGTACAGGCACAGTTAACATAAGTAATTTTGGTATTGATGATAGAGCTGAGGTACTTTTAAACGGTAATTTGATAGATGCAGTTGGAAATAATGGTCCGGGGACGGGTGTTTTCCAGAATTCATACAATGGAGCATATATCAGCACAAATTTTAACCCTGATAATAGCGCATTAACGATATCTGGCGTATCTCTCAATACCGGTGTAAATACTATCGAAGTAATTATCAACAACACGGACCAGGGGATATTTGGCAGCACTATTCCACCAACAGCAGGAATCGACTTGACAGGATTTGCCTTAAATGCAAGTGTATCTTACACGCCAAATGCGGTTCCGCTTCCAATTGCTAGTTGGCTATTCGGCTCAGCTCTTGCCGGTTTTATCGGTTTTAACCGTCGAAAAACTAAACAATGTCACGGGCTTGCACGGATAGCCTGATTGCCTCATCGAAATAAGTAATACGTTACTCTAATTTAATTTTCAAAAAATGAGAGGATTTATGTATCCTACAACCGCGATTAAAATTCAAATTGCTTCAACTCTGGTCATTTCCTTGATTACAATACCTGCAAGTGCAGGTTCTTTCAGCGATTCAAATTATTTAGTCTCCATAAGCGGATCAGGTACTCAGCTGACTACGACCGAT
>CAVUMJ010000418.1:0-8997 GCA_963741375.1 uncultured Pseudomonadota bacterium | reverse complement strand
TATATATTTATTCGTTCAGTTAGCTGCTGCTGACTTAAGGTTTAACCGAACAGCGATAAGACGGAACCAGCCCTATTTGACAGCAATAACGGCAACTCAATGCCTGGCGTCATTTCATCCATGCCACTAGCTAACCGTTTATTAATGTTTATTTTTCAAGCGCATAAGGCCTAACATTTTTAACGGCAGACGTTCATAAATCGGTTCACTGACACCTTGTTTCACCTTTCTGATAAAGTATTTTTCATAGGCGATTTTTGCCAGATGCACCCATTTGCCTCTGGAAGCCCACTGAACATTGCGCGGTGGAATTTGTGGAATGGCCAGGAAGGCTATGCCGGTATCGCCTAAATCCGCCAGGCACAAGGCATTCCAGCTGGCTTTATGACTTGGTTGTTTACCATCCAGCTCTTCGCGAATATTATTGGCGGTTGCCGTCACCATGGATTCGATCATATAGCCGGTTTTAGGGGTGCCGGTGGGTACCGGTGTCTGCGATAACGGCGGAATGGCGATACAAACCCCTACCGAGTAAATGTTTTTATAGGTGGGATTGCGCTGATGTTCATCAACTACCACAAAACCGCGCGGATTAACCAGTTTATCTATTCCAAGCAAAGCATCTACCCCCTTGAAGGCCGGCAGCATCATGCTATGTTTGAAAGTCAATTCATGTTTCTTTTTTTCCTGGCCGTTCTCATCCACTTCCGTCACATACATGACGCCGGCTTCGATTTTGTCAACCTTGGCATTGCAAATCCAGTCGATATGTTTGCTGCGTAATTCGCTTTCCAGCATACCTTTGGTATCGCCTACCCCACCCAGACCCAAATGGCCTATATAAGGTTCGGAAGTCACATACGTCATTTTGACTTTGTCGCGAATTTTGCGTTTACGCAAATCGCTTTCGGCTATAAACATATATTCGTAAGCAGGGCCGAAACAGGAAGCGCCTTGAACCGCACCGATGACTACCGGGCCGGGATCTTGAACGAAGCTATCCCATTTTTCTCCGGCCGGTCCGGCATGATCAACATGACAGACAGAATCGGTATGACCATCCGGACCTAGCCCCGGCACTTCATCAAACGCCAGCTTGGGACCAGTGGCGATAATTAAAAAATCATAGTCCACGAAGCTGCCATCCGCTAATTCCAGCTTATTTTCCTGAGGATGAAAACGCGTGACTTTTTGCTGAATAAATCCGATTTTTTTCTTTTTAAATACGGGCTCCAGTTCAACTTTAATGTCGCCGGGCTTACGCCAATTTACCGCTACCCAAGGATTGGACGGCACGAAATGGAAAGTAGGAGTATCAGCCACCACCACCACTTCGTCCTCCTTGCGGACCAATTCTTTCATTTCAAATGACATCGGAACTCCGCCGATACCGGCGCCGACGATTACTATTTTTGCCATTTTCATGTCCTCTCGTCTTTGATAGATGCCAGTGTTACCGGCTTTGTAGTTATATTCCCAGTTTTTTTAAAATTATTTCCAGCGGACAAAACCGGGTAAAACCGCTTTGAAACAGATTGGCGCCGACAAATGCGGTAAACCAAAGCCAGTGACTATTAATGAATATCGGACTGCCTTCCACGCCCAAACCAAGAGAAAGCAGCACGAAACTGCCGGCCACAATTCTGACTATGCGTTCGGTTGTCATGATTCAAACTCCGGATAAATTATTGATTTAAAGTATCGTAAGACTGATCCAAGCCATGAGTATCAATATCGCAGACAGATTCCAGCCACATAGCATTGATAATGGCGAATGCCGTTGCAAACCCCACGCCTAAAATCCAAGTGAAATACCACATATGCTTACCTCTTAATAAAGTGTGTGAGTGTCATTTATCACTGCTGATTCGGTAACCTTGCCCCAGATAACCTTGTAAACCCAACGGGTGTACAGCAGCACGATAGGTAAAAACACCACGGTAATCCAAAACGCCAACACCAAGGTGCGATAACTGGAACTGGCATCCCACAGCGTCAAACTGGATTGAGGATCAACCGAGGAAATCAACAAAAATGGAAACAAGGCAAATCCAACAGTCAAGGCTATTCCGGCAATCCCTAAACTGCTGAACCAAAATGCAGCCACAGAAGACTGGCTCTTTCCCGTCAACCAAGCCAGCGCCAGACCGGCAAAGCCCAGCACTGGGGCAATCAGCATCCAAGGATGACTCAACATATGCTGCATCCAGGTAATACCGGCCGCCTGCACGGTTTTGTGCAGCGGATTGGAAGGCGCATCCGTAGCCGGCATTTGAGTGATTTCAGGGCGGTCTATGCCTATGAATGCCCAAATAGTCAGCGCTGTCAGGGCTAATAACAGCATAGGCCCCAAAGCCTCGACAACGGCGACGGTTCTTTGATAAATCACCCCTTCAGTGCGCCATTTCAGGAACAAAGCCCCGTGAAAAGTTGTCAGCATCAAGCCTGTTACGCCGCACAACAACGCGAACGGATTTAACAAACCCCAGAATGAACCATCGTAGATCGGCCGCAAATCCTGATCGAAATGAAAAGGCAGGCCCTGAATCAGATTGCCCACTAACACTCCCAGCAACACCGGCGGCAAGGCGCCGCCTAAAAACAGGCACCAGTCCCAGGTATTGCGCCATTGCGGATTATCCAGCTTGCTGCGGTAATCAAATCCGGCCGGCCTGAAGAACAGCGAGAACAACACCAGCAGCATGGCGATATACAGACCGGAAAACAAAGTGGCGTACACTGCCGGCCAAATGGCGAAAATCGCTCCGCCCAACAATATCAGCCACACCTGATTACCCTCCCAGGTTGCCCCCACGGTATTGATAATGACCCGTCTTTCCACATCGGATTTACCGACGAACGGCAATAAAGTGCAGACCCCAAAATCAAAGCCTTCGGTAATGGCGAAGGCTATGCCGACCACCCCGATAAACACCCACCAGATTACCCGCATTATTTCGTAATCAAACATATCGTTCTCCTCAATTGTTTATTTGCCGACTTTTTTAATGAGCTGCCTGACTTTCAAGAAAATAGCGTCCTGTATGCAAACTGCTTGGCCCCAGGCGCACGTATTTGAACATCAGATACAATTCAATAATCAGCAGTACTGTATAAAACAGCGCAAAACCGCCGATACTGAACCATAACTGCCCGGTTGTGAGACTGGAGACACTAATATGCGTCGGCAAGACTCCGGATATTGTCCAGGGTTGACGTCCGGCTTCAGCCACGTACCACCCGGTTTCAGCTGCTATCCACGGCAAAGGAATGCACCAGACTGCCAGTTTCATCAACCATTGTTTCTGATCAGCCACTCTGGTGGCGCAGTAGTAAAACGCCATCGCGAAGACAAACAACATGGTAAAACCGCAAGCCACCATGATCCGAAAAGTCCAGAACAACGGCGCAACCCTGGGAATGGTGTCGTCAGCGGCTTTCTGGATAGTTTTTTCGTCGGCGTCCACTACCTTGCCGGTATATTTTTTCAACAACAGGCCGTAACCCAGATCAGCCTTGTGATTAACAAAGTTTTGCTTCACAGCCGGTTCCTGATCGCCGGAGCGTAATTTTTGCAGTTCCTGATAGGCAATCATGCCGCTTCTGATCCGGCTGACATTGTCTTCCCGTAAATCCTTAATCCCCTTGACTTCCTCATCAATCGAACGAGTGGCGATCAGACCCAGTACAAAAGGCACTTTGAAAGCCATTTCGGTTTTTTCATTTTGCTGATCCGGTATGCCGAACACGGTAAAACCGGCGGGCGGCGCATGGGTATCCCATTCGGCTTCGATAGCCGCCAGTTTCATTTTTTGAGTTTCACCTGAGGTATATCCACTTTCATCGCCTAGCACAATAACGGAGAGTATGGATGCCAAACCAAAAGCCGAAGCAATGGAAAACGATCGGCGGGCAAAACCAATATCGCGTTTGTTGAGCAAATACCAGGAACTGATACCCAATACAAACATGGAGCCGGTTACATAGCCTGCGGCTACTGTATGCACGAATTTGACCTGCGCCACCGGATTGAAAAACACATCGGCAAAACTGGTCATTTCCATACGCAGAGTTTCATAATTGAACTCCGAACCTACCGGATACTGCATCCAGGCATTGGCTATCAAAATCCATAACGCCGAGAAATTAGTGCCAAAGGCCAACAGCCAGGTAACCAATAGATGTTGCACCTTGGTTAATTTATCCCAGCCAAAGAAAAACAAGCCCACAAACGTCGATTCAAGAAAAAACGCCATCCAGCCTTCACTAGCCAGTAACGGCCCGAAAATATCGCCTACATAATGCGAGTAATAAGCCCAGTTAGTGCCAAACTGAAATTCCAGAGTGATACCGGTGGTCACACCCATTGCAAAATTGATGGCAAACAGTTTTCCCCAAAATTTGGTCATATCCTTATAGACTTCCTTACCAGTCATAACATAGACCGATTCCATAATGCCTAGGATAAAAGTCAAACCCAAAGTCAAGGGTACAAATAAAAAATGGTAAAGCGCGGTCAGGCCGAATTGCAGCCTGGATAACATGACAACTTCATCACCGAACATCGCGGTTCTCCTTTACTGGTTGAGAGAAAGAATCAGAACTTTGCTGAACTTGTACGTCCCGATTTTCAAAAACAGCTGCTATATCAGGCTTAACCACCGGCTTATTGGGCCAGTGAAACAGCAAGAACCAAAGACCAAGCAAGAACAACAACTTGATTAACAAGGCAATACCGATTTCCCAGCGGAAAATGCCGGGTTTCGGAATTAGCACGGATTTTGAAACCACTTCACTCATAATCACCTCTTGTTTTTATGCAAAAAATGTGGAGCCATTCAACAACCAGCCGTCCTTTCCCCTCTGCCCATCATCCGACACACCCAACCAGCAGTCATGCTTAAGTAGTTTGCCGGCAATTCACTTCCTGCTTAAACGGCTCGATATTTCGACTCAGTTAACGGCTTTTCAAAATCAGTAGTCAAACTACCGGAATCAAGCCTTCTGTAACAATGTCATCCCAATCCATATATCCAAAAACAGATTAAACATCAGAAAAATCTTACCTCCTTGATCTTGGTCAGTTTTTTTGACTTTTAATTTATTTTTCAAAAACCGATTGACGAATCAACCGCGTTGACCACGCCAGCAACAATATCGAAGCAGATATCCACAACCCTCCCAAATCAATCTGGTGATGGGCTTGGATATCCCCTATCAGCAATCTAGCCAATGCTGTAATGGCGATATAAATCAGACAGGTGACCGGCATGACGCTGGTTTTGAAATAAATCCCCACCATTGCCCCAAATTCAAGATAAATAAACAACAACAGAATGTCGCCAAGAGTGGCTTGACCTTGCAGGATCATGCCGCTAAATGCCGCTACAGCAGACCAGACAATGCTGGCGCCTATTACAAACAGCGCAATATAATGAAATGCCTCAATCAACATGCTGCCCAATTCGTCTCCCCAGTTTCTTAAAGTGACGCGGAGTTGATTAATTCGTTCTAACAGCATAGTTCACCTCTCATAATTTGTATCGCCATCGGACAGGAGGTTTTCATCAACCTTATGCACAAATTTACTGATACGCAACACTAGCCAAAATAGCAATAAAACCACCAATCCCCATTCCGGACTTTTCGGTTCTTCCGCCCACATTTCCAGCATATTGAACAGATGCATGGTCAAGGATTGCGACAACACATAACCGGCGATTAACACCACCATTACCCCAAAAGCTCTGCGCAGCCATTTGGGCTTGACATATGCTGACAGCAATGCGCCAATGGCGCTACCGGCAAAAGTACCTATTGCCACCAATATGGTTAAGCGCCAATCCAGACTGACATGATGACTATAGCCTGTTAAACCGGCTGCGGCATTCATGGCTATGATCAACAAGGAAGTGCCAACCGCACCCTGAATCGGCAAACCAACCAGCAAGGTTAGGGCCGGCACAATCAAAAAGCCGCCACCTACCCCGACCATACCGGTAATCGCCCCAACAAAAAAGCCATCGAACAAAACTCTTAAGAACGGTATCTTGACAGGGCAGAAATTCACCGGAATAGCAGCCTGATCAGTTTTTGTCATGGTTTTTTCCTGACTCATCATTGAAATCCCTGCAATCAGGCAAATCAAACCAAACAAACTCATCAATACATCACCCGAAAAATGCCCGGCTAGATGTCCGCCGCCGTAGGCGCCCAACATGCCTGTCAAGCCGAAAAGCCCTCCGCTTTTCCAGCATACCTGACGACGAACGGCGTGCGGGATCAAGGCCAGCAGGCTGGACAATCCCACTACTACAAATGAAGTGAGTATCGCTTGCTTGGGTTCCAGGTTTAGTACATATACCAGCATGGGTACAGTCAAAATGGAACCGCCGCCTCCCAGCAAGCCCAACACTAAACCGATCACGACTGATAAACCGATAGTCAATATCATGACTTAATCTCTATGGATAACAATCAACTAATCCGCAAGACTGGTTGGCAGGCAGCCAAGCCTATGCGAACAACAAAGCAAGTAACTGTATGTTGAAGTTTCAGTTTCAAAAAGCTGTCTGAAAATCATTTTAGGCTCCTGACAGTAAATTAATAAATTCTAATAAACTTATATCAAATTGCGTGCCATTTCACTTTTTGCGCTTAAATCAAGCTTTCTAATGAGTATAGCAGATTTAATATAGCAAATTTATTGTTTCATATTGAAACAATAAATCAATAATGTTACATTTGAAACATTAAATGAAACATGCTTTTCTCTTATGTTACAAGCCTCACTTTTTTTAATCGCTGGCTAAGCCAGCTTGACCGGATTATGTCGTTAGCGTATTAGCGGATCTGGAAGAAATCGGCGCTGTATTTGCTTTTGACGGCGAAGGCCGGATTTTGTTCTGGAACCGCGGTGCGGAAAAAATGTTTGGCCTGACTGCCGAACAGGTATTCGGCAAAAAATGTACGGAAGCTTTGGGCGGCGATACTGCCATTCAGGTTGACGTCGGGATAATAGCCGCCGCCCACCGCTCACTGCGTGAAGAAATTCAATCCGGCTGATTCAGGGAAGACTTGATGTATCGCCTGCGAGTCGTGCCGATATTTCTGCCGCCGTTACGGAAAAGACGCATGGATGTGAGTTTGTTGCTGTTGCACAGTATCAATCAGCATAATCTGCTAGGTTTAAGACGCATGAATCATATTGCCCCGGACGCCATGAAGCGTTTGCTTGACTACCATTGGCCGGGCAACGTCCGGGAACTGATTAATGTCGTGGAATATGCTTTCGCCGTGGGCCGCGGCCACGAACTGCACATGGAAGACTTAGCGAAGGAAGAAGTATCGGATTGAATAACAGCTTCTTCGCATCAAACGTTTATTCGGCATCGGAGTTTGATTTTAGACCGCACACAAGCGCCACTATCTGATTTTAATAAATTTGTGTTAATTTAGAAGGAAAAAAATCGAACCATAGTAGGAATTGGTCAGCATAATGTTGATACCTTCCGTATATCGTTCAAATGCCGTAAACAAAAATCAGCCGGATTTCGTTGTCTTCCACATACTTTGCTTAATTTATTAGGAAATAGATTTTGATTAAAACCTTTCAATCCCACGCATTTTCTGCAAGGCGCTTTTATTATCAAAAAATTTTGATGCGATTGCTGCTGGGCTGGCTGTTTATCTGTCTGCTGATTGGCGGCGGGGTTTTATGGTGGGAAATCAGGCGGAATGAACAGTTTGTTTATCAACAAGCCTTGCAGGAATCGGCGATTTTAAGCGGCGAATCCGCACAAAGCCTGGAAGTGATAGACACCCATTCCAGAGAAAACCTTAACCAGTTAGCTAAGGAACTGATAGGCAAACACTTTTTAATTGTAGAAATATACGATAGCAACAAAAAATTAAAGTTGGAAGTAGTGCGTCGTGGTCAGGAAACCAGTAAATCGCAGCTAGATCAGCATAAGTTAAACTTTCCTCAACCGGAACAATATTCCTATGAATTATCCTACCTGGACGGTCGAATGTGGGTAGTGATACTGTTGCCGCTGCTAGGTCAGGATCAAACTAAGCCTATAGGCTATTTTAAAGGCATATATCAGGTTGACCAACAAGCTTACGCAGCAATGCGAAATGACGTTAGACGCACGGTACTGCTGGTCAGTCTGGGCATTTCTTTTACTACGTTGCTAATGTATCCCATAGTCCTTGGCCTGATTAAAGGTATTGTCAAATTGTCCGGTGAATTGCTTGAGGGTAATCTGGAACTGTTGAATGTGCTGGCTTCCGCCATCTCCGCCCGCGATCTGGAAACCAATAGCCATAACTACCGGGTCACCTATTATGCATTCAGGCTGGGCGATGCGGCCGGCTTGAGCAGCGACAAACTACGCAGCCTGATTGCCGGAGCATTTTTACATGACGTTGGTAAAATTGGCATTGCCGATGGGATTTTATTGAAACAGGATAAGCTAACACCTGAAGAGTTTGAAATCATGAAAACCCATGTTGCGCTGGGCGTAGAAATTTTGAATAAATCCAGTTGGCTGAGTGATGCCCGGGAAGTCGTGGAGTTTCATCACGAGAAATACGACGGTAGCGGTTATCTCAGAGGCTTAAAGGGTGAACAAATCCCCATTTCCGCGCGAATTTTCGCCATTGTTGACGTGTTTGACGCATTGACCTCGCAACGTCCGTACAAAAACTCCTGGCCGCTGGACGAGACCATCGCTTCCCTGCAAAAAGGCAGCGGCAAACATTTCGATCCATTTTTACTGGCAATGTTTACCAAACTGGCCCCGGATATGTTCCATGAGCTGTGCACTTTGGATATTAAAGAACTGGAGATCAAACTACATTCCGTCATCAGTCCCTATTTCTTTGGCAGTTTGAAATAACTGTTCTTCCGGCAATTGACACACTCGAAATGCCAGGAAAATCAATCGAAGACTGGGCATGATTATACCAACGCGTTTTGGCTATCGGCTATCT
>CAVUMJ010000417.1:0-15137 GCA_963741375.1 uncultured Pseudomonadota bacterium | reverse complement strand
TCTTGCTCCTGTTCCATGAAGTCAGTGGTTGCTGCGCCATCATGAACTTCACCGATTTTGTGGATTTTTCCTGTTAATTTTAAAATCCGCTCGGTAGTGGTTGTTTTACCGGCATCAACGTGAGCGAAGATCCCGATGTTTCTGTATAGCGATAAATCAGCCATGGTTATACTCTTAATTATTGGAAATTTTGCTTACCCAGGCATCATGCCAAGGATTATTCAAGAACGTTGTTTATGAAATCTTTCCATTTTAACCGAAAAATCAAAAAAAGCAGAATGTCAATTGATAACAACTACAAAATTTAGGTTAGCGGCACGGTTTTAGCCTCGACAAAAATGCGGATTTTGGTTATGGAAGGAAATGAAATTGTAGAAAATCGCCCATTGAGTTGCTTAATGTATTTTCGCTTTTGCCTTGATCTACGCCTGGAATAATTATGTAGTCCGTCCACTTGATTTCATCGGTTATTTGATCGGAGCTAGGCATCATTTTTAAATTCCAGCCTCCACCCAAAGCGGTTACTAATTGTACGGAAGAAGTTAGCCGTGTACCTAAAAGCTGTACTGCGGTTACCTGATTGGTCAAAGCAGTGCTTTGAGCGGTCATTACATTGATAAAACTGACAGTGCCGGCTTTGTATTGATTAATAGTTAGTGTCAAAGCTTCATTTGCGGCGGCAACAGCCCGGTTCTGAACTTCGGCCTCTTCAGCAAGGATACGCAATGCGGCCAGATTATCTTCCACTTGTTGAAAGGCGGTTAAAATTGTTTGCCGGTAATTGGCGACACTTGCATCAAAACTATCTATGGCCTGTTTATATTGAGCATTTTTGGCGCCACCGTCAAATATATTCAATGTGCCGGCTGCCGGACCCAAAGCCCAATAGTTTTTTGCCAGAGTATACAAGGTATTTAGATTCAGGAAGCCGCTTTGATAGCCGTCAGAGAGACTTAAATTCAGATTTGGGTAATAAGCTGCTTTTGCTACGCCGATCAAGGCATTTGCGGCAGCCATACTGCGTTCCGCCGAAGCAATGTCAGGACGTCTTTCCAATATTTCCGAAGGCAATTTGACTGGGATGGGTGGCGGTTGTCCGTTGAATGGTTCAGTAGGTATAGTTAAATCAGCCGGCGCCTTGCCAATTAAAACCGCAATGGCGTGTTCAAATTGTGCTCTTTGCACGCCTAGATTGATAGCCTGAGCCCGAACTGACTCAAGTTGAGCTACCGCCTGCACCACATCGGTTTTAGCTGCTACTCCGGCAGCATAACGGTTTTGGGTTATTTCCAAGGTTTTGCTGTATGCGGCTACGTTATCATCCAGCAATTTTCTTTGCGCATCCAAAATTTTGAGTTGGAAGTAGTCGGATGCCAAAGTTGCCTGGGTAGATAATTGCAAGGCTTGCAGGGTACCCGCACTAGCTCTGGCGCTTTCAGTATTGGACTCGATTTGACGACGGACGCTACCCCACAAGTCAGGTTGCCAAGTGCCTGACAAGCCGTTGTTAATCAAGTTTCTGACACCGGCGGGCGCAACGGAAGTACCGCTTGCCGCCACAAATCGATCAAACTGTCCGGAGGCATTTGCAGTTGGGAATAACTGTGCTTGAGCCGTTAACACCAAATGTTCGGCTTGCCGGAATTGCGCTTCAGCCTGAATAATGGACTGGTTAGCTTTAGCAACCTGTTCTTCCAGACCGTTGAGGAGGGGGTCGTTAAAAATTTCCCACCAATTTCCGGTAACGACATCATCACGAGGGTGAGCCTGCTTCCAATTTTTGCCCTCTTTAAATTCGTCCGGGGTTTCAATTTTAGGACGGACATAGTCAGGTCCTATCATACAGGCAGTCAATTGCGAGGCAATCAGAATGTAGACCAGTTGTTTGCGATAGAGAAAACTCATAGAAAACTCGGTAAAACTTAAACAGAATTATCCGCTTTAAAAGCGGGGTGGTCAAAAAACCGTTTACGAAAATAACCCCGCAAACCGTCAAGGTAAAGATAGACAACCGGTGTGGTATACAAGGTTAGCAACTGGCTGAGAATTAGACCGCCAATGATGGAAATGCCCAGCGGCTGGCGTAATTCAACGCCATAACCGCTGCCAATTGCCAGAGGCAAGGCTCCAAACAAGGCTGCTAGCGTAGTCATCAGAATGGGTCTGAATCTCATTGAACAGGCCTGAAAAATTGCTGCATAAGCATCCAGTCCCTGTTCACGTTCGGCTTGTAGGGCAAAATCTATCATCATTATGGCATTTTTTTTAACGATGCCGATTAATAGAATCACGCCAATCAAAGCGATCAGATCAAATTCAGAGTTGGTTACCATTAGCGCTAATAATGCACCTACGCCGGCAGACGGTAAGGTAGATATAATGGTAAGCGGATGAATAAAGCTTTCGTAAAGCACACCCAATACGATGTAGATACAAATGATTGCTGCGAGTATTAACCAGGGCTGGTTTCGGGTGGAATCCTGAAAGACTTTGGCAGATCCCTGAAAGCTGGTTTTGATCGAATCGGGCACGCCTAAATCTTGTATGGTTTTTTCAATCAGTGTGATGGCTTCAGAAAGCGGGAAGTCAGGTTTTAGATTGAAAGAGACTGTGGTAGTGGCAAACTGATCTTGATGATTGACGCTGAGGGCGGTATTAGTTGGTGCAAAACTGGCAAAACTGGCAAGCGGTATTTGTTTGGGCGGAACTGTTGCCCCTCCAGCTGTCGGAGTCAAGGGGGCGCTAATATAAATTTGCCTCAAGGTTTCCGGGCTTTGCCAGTATTCCGAGGATAGCCCCATGACAACATGATATTGATTTAAAGGATTATAAATGACTGAGACCTGACGCTGACCGAAGGCGTCATTTAGGCTGGCGTCTATCATGGCTTGGGTTACACCGTATCGCAGAGCCATTTCTCTGTTGACAATCAGGCCGATTTGTTCGCCTTTGTCCTGTTGATTGGAGTTGACATCATTAAGTTCCGGAAGATTTGCTAGAGCTGTGACTACTTGTGGCGTCCATTTTCTTAATAAATCAAGATCGTCGGATTGTAAGGCAAAATCATAAGAACCGAAAGAAGGTCTACCGCCAATGCGTATTTCAGATGTCGGAAATAAATGTAATCTGGCTCCAGGTATACGGCCAAGTTTGTCGCGAAGGCGATCCATCACGTCATTAATACTGTCTCTTTGTTCGTGGGGGGCTAGGGTCACGAAAATACCAGCATTGTTGGAACTGCCCGCAAAACCGACAACATTGATGACAGCCGGATCTTGTTTGATCAGATCAGCAATTTGGAAAAGTTTTCGCTGTAATTCAAAGAACGAGGTACCTTGGTCTACCTGAATACCGCCGTTTAACCTACCACTATCTTGATTTGGGATGAAGCCTTTTTCTATAACGGCATATAAATAAATATTCAGACCAATGGTGGCGAGTAAAATCAATAAAACTATGCGTCTATGTTGTAAAGCCCAACTAAGCGTGTGCTGGTAATTTTTCTGTAAGCTGCCTATAGCCGATCCCATGAGTTGAAAAAATCGTCCTTGATTTGCTGGTTTTGTGTCTAATAGGCGAGCACAAAGCATAGGTGTGCATGTCAGGGAAATCAAAAGCGAAACCAAAACAGCAGCTGATAATGTCAAGCCGAATTCCTTAAAAAATCGCCCTGGAATTCCACCCATCAGCACAATTGGCAAAAATACCGCTATCAGGGAAGCGCTCATTGCCAATACGGTAAACCCGACTTCTTTTATTGACAGCAAGGCAGCTCTAAACGGAGGATAACCTTGCTCAATGTGACGTTTTGTGTTCTCGACTACCACAATGGCGTCATCAATCACAAAACCGGTAGAAATAGTTAATGCCATTAAAGTTAAAGTATTCAGGCTAAAATTGCAAAAATACATGATCAGACAAGCGCCAATAAGGGATACCGGTACGGAAACAACAGGAATCAGGGTGGTTTTAAAGTCCTGTAAAAAAATCAGGACCACCAGAAACACCAGAATCACGGCAATTAACAAGCTTTGCTCAACTTCATTAACCGAAGCTCGAATTGCCAGAGACCGGTCTACTGCGATTGATAGATCAATGTCGGTGGGGATACTGGCTTGTAATTCCGGCAGCAAAGCTTTTACCTGATCTACTGTTTCAATTACATTTGCCGATGGCTGTTTGGTCAGAATAAGCAATACCGAAGGCGCGCCATTGTTTAAGGCGTTATTTCGTAAATCCTCCTCGGAGTCGGTTACTTTGCCAAGATCAGAGATTCTAACCGGTGAATTATTGCGATAACTTACAATTAGAGGTAAATAATCGGCGGCTTTTTTGGCTTGGTCGTTAGCTTGAATCTGCCAGCGATTATCGGCATTTTCTATCACTCCCTTAGGTTGATTGACATTGGCCTGATTGATTGCCGTTCTGACATCTTCAAGGCCAATACCATATTTTGTCAGAGCGTTAGGATTGAGATCAACGCGGACTGCAGGTAACGCAGCACCTCCAATTTGAACTTGTCCTATGCTGGGTATCTGAGATATCTTCTGAGCAAGAATCGTCGTCGCCACATCATAAAGTTGACCGCGATTTAGGCTTTTTGACGTTAAGGCCAAAATCAGGATTGGTGCGTCAGCCGGATTAAATAGGCGATAATTCGGTCTGCCGGGCAAACTGGTGGGTAACAGGCTGGCGGCAGCATTGATTGCAGCCTGTGTATCCCGCCCCGCTCCGTAAATGTCGCGATTTAGATCAAATTGCATGGTAATTCTGGTTGCGCCTAAAGTGCTGCTTGAAGTCATTTCAGTCAAGCCGGCAATGCGGCCTAATGCCCGTTCCAAAGGTGTTGCAACGGTAGCGGCCATGGTTTCCGGGCTGGCGCCAGGCAAGTTTGCCTGTACCACAATAGTTGGCAGATCAACTTGCGGCAGGGAAGATACAGGAAGATGCAGGAACGCTAAGATACCAGCCAAAACGATGGCTAAAGTCAGTAAAGAAGTGGCAACCGGCCGATAAATAAAGATTGACAAAAAATTCATGACTAATTCCGGTCATCCTCTAACGACTCAATCGGGTTTAAGTGTAACCATGCGGATAAACGACGTGATAAACCAGCCATCCACAAATAAATAACAGGTGTGGTGTATAAAGTTAAAATCTGGCTTAGCAGTAGGCCACCAACCATAGTAATGCCCAATGGATGACGTAACTCAGAGCCGTATCCGCTGCCTATCATCAGTGGAAACGCGCCTAGTAATGCTGCAAAAGTAGTCATCAATATTGGCCTGAATCGTAATAGACAGGCTTGATAAATGGCGTCAGTTGCTTGCATGCCTTGCTTGCGTTCAGCTTCCAAGGCAAAGTCTATCATCATGATAGCGTTCTTTTTAACGATGCCTATCAGCAAAATAATGCCGATAATGCCGATAATGCCCAAATCATTTCCGGAAATCATTAAAGCCAGTAAAGCGCCAACTCCGGCTGAAGGCAGCGTGGAAAGAATGGTGAGAGGATGAATATAGCTTTCATATAGTACCCCTAAAACGATATAAACCGTGACGATGGCCGCCATGATTAACCATATGGTATGATTTAAAGAGGCTTCAAAAGCTTTCGCCGCCCCCTGGTAACTGCAACGAATACTTAAGGGAAGGCCAATTTCCTGTTTAGCACGGTTAATGATCTGTTCCGCATCACCCAAGGATTTTTGTGGCGCAAGATTGAAGGATAATGTTGCCATTGGAAATTGGTTAAGGTGGTTGATTGCCAATGGGGTTAAGCCTTCAGATAATTCAGCAATGGCTGATAAGGGTACTTGCACGCCATTTGAGGAAGGGATCCGTAAATCGTTGAGAGCTTGGGGATTAGTTTGGGATTCCGGATCGGCCTCAAGAACCACGCGATATTGATTGGATTGGGTAAATATTGTTGATACCAGTCGTTGTCCGTAAGCGTTATATAAAGCAGTGTCTATTGCCGAAGTTGACACGCCTAGGCGGCTTGCCGTTGTGCGGTCAATGTTAACGTAGACCTGCCTGCCCCGGTCCTGAACATCGCTGGTTAGATCAATGAATTCCGGTTGAATTGCAAGTTGGTCGACCAGTTTATGCACCCAGTAATACAAGGTTTCTGCGTCAGCGGCTTCCATAGTAAATTGGAATTGAGTGCGGCTAACCCGGTTTTCCATAGTCATATCTTGGACAGGCTGTAAAAACAAGGAAATATCACTAAGTTTTGCCAGTTTGGGTTTGATTCTGGCTATGATGTCCTCTGAGCTCAGTTTTCGAGTGGATTTGGGTTTCAGATTGATCAAGAATCGGCCGCTATTAGGCGTCGCATTGATACCGTCTACACCGATAAATGATGAAAGACTTTCCACGTCCGGGTCTTCCAGAATTAACTTGGCTAAACTTTGTTGGTATTCGGCCATGGCTGAAAAGGAGACATCCTGAGGGGCTGCTGAAATGCCTTGAATAATGCCGGTATCCTGGATAGGGAAAAACCCTTTAGGAATAATAATGTATAAATAAACACTTAAAGCCACGGTCGCTGAAAAAAATAACATGGTTAAGGTTTGTCTTTTTAAAACCCATTGCAGGGAACGCCCATAGGATTCGATTAATCGATCAAACCAATTTGATTTTGGTTTGGTGCGGGTGGATTTGGCCATTGACTCAGGACGGAGCAGTTTTGCACACATCATGGGTGTCAAAGTCAAAGAAACCATGGCGGAAATCAGAATAGCCACAGCAAGTGTAATGGCAAACTCCCGGAACAACCTGCCTACTACATCACCCATAAACAGTAATGGTATCAATACTGCAACTAGAGAGAAGGTCAGGGATATAATGGTGAAACCAATTTGTTCTGCGCCTTTAAGGGCGGCTTTCAGCGGCGTTTCCCCACGCTCAATAAATCTGGAAATATTTTCAATCACCACTATCGCATCATCAACTACAAAGCCGGTAGCTATTGTTAATGCCATCAAAGTTAAATTATTGATACTGAATCCGGCAAGATACATGACTACAAATGTGCCCACCAGCGATAGCGGCACGGCAATAGCCGGAATTAATGTGGCCGGCAAACTTCTTAGAAACAGGAAAATCACTAAAACCACTAAGGCAATTGCTAGAAATAATTCGAATTGCACGTCGCGTATTGAGGCACGTATGGTAACAGTACGATCTGTCAATGGCAGTACTTCAATGCTAAGCGGTAAAGAAGCCTGCAATTGCGGAAGAAGGGCTTTGATTCTATCCACCACTTCAATAACATTGGCGCCCGGTTGTCGTTGGATATTGACAATCACTGCGGCAGTATTATTTGCCCATGCGGATAGCCGATTATTTTCCGCCCCATCTATGACTTTTGCGACCTCATTGAGTTTGACTGGTCCTCCATTCCGGTAAGCCACTACCAAATCCCGGTACTCCTGGGCCGATCTCAGTTGATCATTGCTGTCAATAATCGCAGAGCGTAAAGGCCCGTTAAACATGCCTTTGGGTTGATTGACATTGGCGGAGGCAATAGCAGTACGAACATCCTCAAGACTAATGCCATAGGCGGCAAGGGCTTTTTGATTGGTTTGAACTCTAACTGCCGGTCGTTGCCCGCCGCTAATAGTCACTAGTCCTACTCCGGGTAACTGGGCGATTTTTTGAGCCAGACGAGTATCTATCATGTCCTCAACCTTAAATAATGGTAAGGCGTTGGAGCTGACAGCCAGCGTTAAAATCGGGGTATCTGCCGGATTGACTTTGCTATAAATTGGGGTTTGAGGCAAGTCGGTAGGTAGAAAGCTGGCTGCAGCATTAATTGCGGCCTGAACGGTTTGTTCCGCAATATCCAAATTCAGATTTAGATTAAATTGCAAAACTATTACGGAAGCGCCGCCCGAACTGGTTGAGGACATTTGAGTCAGTCCGGGCATCTGGCCAAATTGGCGTTCCAGAGGAGTTGTCACAACAGAAGACATGACTTCGGGGCTAGCCCCGGGGTATAAAGTGACTACCTGTATTGTCGGATAGTCGACTTGCGGCAAGGCGGATACCGGTAATAGCCGGTAAGCGAGCGCCCCCACCAGCAACATAGCCAGCATTAGTAAAGTAGTGGCAACCGGTCTGAGAATGAATAACCGAGAGGGATTAAAAGTAGTGACTATGGGATTTGTCACTGTTATGCCTTACGACTTTTTTTCATGCTTATGAAACTTTCTATCGCCTTTGTGCTTTGATGGGGCTAAAGTTTCTGAAGTGGCGGCCTCCGCTTGACCATTTTTTTCGGCAATATCGATCAGGCTATCCTCTTTTAAATGGTCAGTACCTTTTAATACCACCATTTCCTCGGCATCAAGATTGCTTAACACTGCGACCTTGTTGTCTTCGGTTTCACCGGCGCCAAGAGTGACATGACGTTTCAGTACTTTCTTTTCCTGGTCGATTACAAAAACAAATGGACCTTCCGTGTCATGTTGAATCGCAGCGCTGGAAATCATGGTGGCATTTTGTAAGGTGTCCAGCAACATTTTGATATTAACGAATTGATTGGCGAAAAGAGCGCCATCGTTATTTTCAAATTGCGCCTTTAATTTAAGCGTGCCGGTGGTAGGGTCAATTTGATTGTCTATGGCGGTTAATTTACCTTCAGCCAGCTTATTTTTCCCTGAACGGTCATAGGCATACACAACAATAGGTTTGTTTATACGCCAACGTTTTGTTAAAGGTTGAACTTTGTCTTCAGGCAGAGTAAACACCACGCTGATGGGCTGCAATTGGGTGATAACCACTAGGCCATTGGCGTCATTAGCATGGATAATATTGCCCTGGTCTATCTGGCGTAGTCCTACGCGCCCGGAAATCGGCGAAGTTAATTTGGCATAATTAAGTTGAAGTTTTGCATTATTTACCTGAGATTTGTCCATTTCTACCGTGCCCTGGTACTGCTTGACCAATGCTTGTTGCGTAACAGTTTGCTGGGGGGCAATAGATTCCTGGGCCAACAGGGTGTCATAGCGTTTCTGGTCGATTTCGGCGTTTTTTAATAAGGCCTGATCTCTTAACAACTGTCCTTCCGCCTGTTGTAACTGAACGAGAAATGGCCTTGGATCAATTTCAGCAAGTAAATCCCCTTGTTTAACTGTCTGCCCCTCGGTAAATACAACTTTCATCAGTTCGCCATCCACTCTGGAATGCACTGTTACAGTCTTTAAGGCTGTGACAGTGCCTAAACCGGTTAGATAAATGGGGTAATCAGTTTTCATGGCGGTTTCAACAGCGACTACCACGGGTTTATTCTTGTCGTCATGGCGGGAGTGGCGTCCGGATTGTTCCTTAGGCGTATCCGTTTTGGAATCTTGACTTGTCGAAGCATAGAAAAAGTAAGCTCCGCCACCTATGGAACAGCTTATCAGTAAAATCATGACTGCGGCAAAGATTCTACGTGTTTTTGCCGGTTGGAGCTTAGACTGAGTTATGACTTGGTTCATGCAAAATCTGAAAGCAAAAGGATGGTGAGGATACAGTTCTAGCTGCTAAGTTTTAAAGTTTTATAGGATGAGCGCCTAAATACAATGGGGATTAAACTGATCAACTTTGCAATCAAGCAAGGCTTAATTTTTAAGTTATCAGGAAAAATCCGCTTAAATCTGAATCTTGATGGATTTGTTAATCTATATGCTATTGATTTTTGTGGATAGATAGTGTTTTCCATAAACGTCGACCACAATAGTAGGGCTAGGGTGTTCCGATAATATTAGACAATATGTATTTTAGTCATCAGAATTTAAAATAAGTTTTATTCTAAAGAAGAAAAGCACAAGGAATTTAAAGGAAGTGTGCAAAAAATAAGGATATTTCATGTTTAACATTAAATTGTCCGCGGTATGCCTGTTCAAAACTTCAATTGTTATCGAGCGCTTTTCGTGAAGGCTTGGCACACATTCTGCTTCTAGTTGTTTTAAGTTATTGTCTTTAAGGCCAAAAGGCTAAAACTTTTAATAATGCGGCAAATATTTGCCGGTTTAAATGATTTAAATAAAGGTTAAAGGTGAATATTATGAGTATTTCAGGCGTAGGTTCAGTTTCTTCGTTATATACGAATCAAAACATTTCAAGCATTAATGGCGTAAACACTGCTACCGGCAGCTCACCGCTCGCAGGTGTTGGCGGCCATCATCACCATCGTCAAGGCGGAGGAAAATTTCTGCAAGACATCACTCAGGCTTTACAAAGCATAGGTGTGAATGTTCCGGGCGCCAGTACCGGTAGTACTAGCAACACCGGTAGTGCCGGCAGTGGCTCTTCATCGGCATCAGCCAATTCAACAACCGGTTCCGTTTCTTCAACAACCACCAGCGCGCAGCAGGCTTTTGGTACGTTTCTATTTGATTTACAACAAGCTTTAAGTCAATCCGGGCAGCAAATTTCAGCTGCTTCAAGTTCTAATGCGGTGACAAGTACAGCCAATACCAGTCCGCAATCTAGTAACGGCAACGGCTATAGCAACTTTACCACTCAAGTTCAAAGTCTGATGACTTCATTAAGCGGCAATACGGGTAATTCTAAATTACAAACAGATTTTAATAATCTTGTCAGCACATTGGGTGTTTCTACTTCGGCAAGCAGCTCCCCGAGCTTACAGGGGTTTTTGCAACAGTTACAGGCAAACGCGGCAAGCTTGAATTCCTCGCAAACTTCCATAGGCTCGTTTTTTGCCTCTAAGGTCTAATAGCAGTTAAATAGTCTGCCGGCAAACTAAAGCCATTATTTGATTTCTGCTACTGCGTTTCAGTTTTTTTTAGAGCACACTGTGTTGTACCCGCCGGGAAGAGCAAGTATCCAGGAGATGGCAAACTTAACATCATCCTGGATTCCGGCAGGCGGCCATGCCGTGCCGGAATGACATTTACCAACAGGTATTTTCTATTAGCGGATATATCCTGCTACTCAGCACAAATTTTGTATTTAAGTTTAATTTAATATTTAAAAGGGTAAAATTCTTACTAGCAGGCTGTCCCTCACTACGGTTCCTATTCTCGGACAGCCTCCTAGGTTACCCTTTTTTATTTAATTAGTGCTATTTTACATTTAAGCCTTTTCACCTAAATGAGAAAATTATGAAAACAGTAATGAACTCTATCTGCTTTATTGTCTTAATCGCTTTAAGCTTGAACTGCAGTGCCCAACAATATCAACAACAAATGAGCCCTGCACAAATTACCGAATACTTGAAAGGTGTGCAAAGCCATATTTTGGCTATGCATGATCTGTCAAATAAAATTTTGGCGGAAACAGATCCGCAAAAACAACAGGAATTAAAAGACCAGCAATTGGAGTTGATGAGAAAGGAAATGATGTCTCAACGTCCAAACTAAGATTTTATGTTGAGATTGAATTGGTTTATTGAGCAGATATCAACAGCCTCTGTTTATGCATAAATCAATCCGTTTTAAATTATTTTTAACTTTTTTGGCCATATCGCTTTCGGTTGTTGCCGGAATGTATTTGTTTCTGCGTTGGTCTTTGAATCAGGGTTTTTCTGAACTGACGGAAACTAGGCAAAGAGAGCGGGTTAACAATCTTATAGACGGTTTGACAGATTATTACTCCAGTAATCAAAACTGGGATCGCTTGCAAAATGATAAGCAAAAATGGATCGATTTGCTGTTACAGTCTAATCCAAGGAATCGTATGCCGGAATGGACAAAGTATGCATTTACTGAACCAAATAATATTTGGCCGCCAGCTTTGACGGAAGAGCAAATTAAAAGAAAATTTACCCCATTTGAATTAAGTGTCATGCTGTTGAATGCCGATAAAAAAATTATTTTTGGACGACAGGATACTTTACAACAGTTAAGCTTGCTACCTATTCGCTATCAAGAAAAACTGATTGGTTTTTTAGGTTTGTTACCCGGAAAGACAATTAGTCATATCAGTGAAATCCGTTTTATGGAACGGCAATCAGAATCGTTTGTCTGGATTGCGGTAATTATGGTGGCAATGTCCGGCTGTCTGGCTTTTTTACTGGCTTATTTGTTAGGCAGACCGTTAAAACGCATTACTAGCGCTGCGAAAACTCTGGCCATAGGTCAATACGATGTGCGTCTTCCTGTCGAATCGGTTGACGAGCTTGGTCAATTATCCCGTGATTTCAACGATTTGGCGGCTGCTTTGGAACACTCCGAACAAGCCAGGCGGCGATGGATGGCTGATATATCTCATGAATTACGTACGCCTTTAGCAATATTGCGCGGCGAGCTGGAAGCCCTGCAAGATGGCATACGTCCACTGACTATTGAAGCCATAGATTCTTTGCAGGTAGATGTGATGCGATTGCATCGCCTGACTGAAGACCTTTATCAATTATCACTTTCCGATCAGGGCGCTTTGTCTTATCGTAAGGAACATATCAATCCCGTAGAAGTGTTAAAAGAGGATTTGGAGGCTATCACGCCGTTGTTTCAAAGCAAGCAAATCAACATTACCTGGAATAACACCTTAGCTGTTCCGGTAAAAATTTATGCCGATCCGGATCGTTTGTCCCAGCTGTTTAAGAATTTGCTGAACAACAGCGTAAACTACACCAATGAGAATGGACACTTAGTTATCAATATTCATCGTGATAGTGAAAATTTATTGCTGGAATTTGCTGATAGCGAACCTGGTGTTGATGAGGAAGAATTGTCAAAATTATTCGAGCGCTTTTACCGGGTCGATAGTTCGCGAAACCGGTTTAGAGGTGGGGCTGGATTAGGCCTATCAATTTGTAACAACATTGTTCAAGCGCACAATGGCTGGATAAACGTTGCAGCTTCGTTGATGAAGGGCCTTTCAATTCAAATAAAACTGCCTTTGAGTTTATGAATCATATCTTAATAGTGGAAGATGAGTTTAAGCTGGCTAGTCTGGAAAAGGACTATCTAAAAAATGCCGGCTTTGAAACAAAAATTATAAGCAACGGCTTGGAGGTTTTTCAATGGCTGAAAGCCTATCATACCGATTTGATTATTTTGGATTTAATGTTGCCCGGAAAGGATGGCTTGGATATTTGCCGGGAAGTCCGCAGTTTTAGCTCAGTTCCCATTATCATTGTTACAGCTCGCATAGAGGAAATTGACCGATTGCTGGGACTGGAAATGGGCGCTGACGACTATATTTGTAAACCCTTTAGCCCTCGCGAAATGGTGGCCAGGGTTAAGGCCGTGCTGAGACGTTTACAAGGGCAAAGTACTGACTCTGTTGGTTTTACTTCCAAATTGCAACTTAATCCACAGAGTTTTCGGGTTTATACGGAAGAACAGGAAGTTGAATTGACCATGATAGAATTTCAGTTACTGCAGACCCTGTATTCACAGCCTGGGCGAATTTTCTCTAGGGCTAAATTAATGGATTTAATTTATCAGGACCAGCGTATTGTCTCTGACCGAACCATAGATAGCCATATTAAAAAACTAAGAAAAAAGCTGGCTGATCTTCTACCTGATCAGGAATTGATCCATTCGGTCTATGGCGCCGGCTATCGATATGATCTTCAGGAATATTGAAGTTGTTTTGCACTATTTTTTCACATTCCTTCAACTTATTTGCGATTTTAAGGGTTATCTTATTATTAACGGCAGAAATGTCTAGGAGGCTGTCCGAGCAAAGGAACCGCAGTAGGTTTTCTATTCTCGGACAGCCTCCTCGTGGGTATTCTTTAACTAAAATATAGAGGTATGATATGAATAAAACAAAAACAACTATAATTGTTGCAATGTCCATGGCTTTTCCATTGATTGTTAACGCTGCATCAGAAGATAATGGCGAACCGAAATGGCATCATGGCGATAGAGTCGAGCATTTAAGCCAAGAGCTTGGTTTATCTGCGGATCAAAAAACCAAATTGGAAGCAATAACTAAAGAACAAAGGGAAAAATGCAAGGCGCTTCATGAAGAAAAACATAAGCAAATTGAAGGAATTCTGACTAAAGAACAATTGGCAAAATATGAAGAATTAAAAAAGCAACGCCATGAAAAATGGAAAAGCAAACATGAAGGCGCTGCAAGTCAGGTTACTGAACAGCCGAAATAAATTAGCGGCCTCCTAGGTGTAATTAATCTCCGGTCTGTTAATTGTTGGGTAGACAGGATTAAGGTATTTGAATTGATCGCAAGACTGCTTCAAGTATTAGCAAAGGCTAAAAATGACATAAATGCAATATTTTATGTCATTTTTCCTTGTTAATTTTATCAGGTAAGAGTTTAAATTTTGGTGGCAAACTTAAAGGTTAAAATGTTAATTACTCAAGCAACTGAAAACCATTCTAGACGAAAAAAAGTAATACAATTTAAACAACAAGTTATGATGCGAGCTGATCGCGATGGCGTTGCCAGAACGGCACAGGATTATGGAATTGCTGAATCTAAGCTGTATTCTTGGTTGGAAAATGCCAGGATGGAGGACGAAATGCATGCTTTGGAAAAATTAGCGTTATAGCTGTTTAGTTCAGCTAACCATGCAGCAATTTCCTCATGGAATTTTTTCCAGCATATCTTTTTGCTGACAGAAATTTCCTAAAGTTGGGAAAAACTTAATGGTTAGGCTGCAATTTTTTGTTTTAGGCTTGAATCCATAAGTTTTTCCTGGATTAAAACAATATTCTTTATGCTGGTTAATGTAAGCTTTTATGATAAAGTGCCGCTTGGATTCGATAAGATGATCAAAATGTTAAACGGTTTTCCAAAGTGTCTTGCAGATTTGATAGCTGATTTCTAAAGAGAGATGGTAAAGAACTCATATTTTGTAATATGCTCTCTTCAGTTTGTTTAGAGCGGGAATGTATGCATGTGTTCTTTGTGGCTATTTGGGGTATTCCTAAAGTCATATTTTGTAGTGCATTTGTCATAGCCCTCAAAATTTTCGAATGAAAAGATACACCTTCCTGACAGGTGCTACCGGTTTTATTGGCGCCGCTGTAGCGCGCATTCTGATAAATAAAGGCCATAATTTACGTGTCCTTTCCAGGCCTGATAATAATCGGCGCAATTTACTTGGTCTTGATGTTGAGATTGTTGAAGGTGATTTAATCAAACCCGAAACTTATATCCATGCATTAAAAGGCTGCCAAAATTTATTTCATGTTGCCGCTGATTACC
>CAVUMJ010000416.1:0-22629 GCA_963741375.1 uncultured Pseudomonadota bacterium | reverse complement strand
AGCAGCGGCACATCGGTAATTTCGGCAGGGGAAACTTTCATTCTTATCCACCAAATAATGGTATTAGAAGTGCAACGTCAATTTTCAGTGTGGTTTGTATCTACGATCTATTGGCTTTTTAAGATAAAGCGAACTGAGTAGTCAATCAGGAAAACCCCCTGGAGTTTTTACTATTACGAAATACCAGCGGCTTAGGTTCATGGCTAATCGCCGCTTGACCGGCATCGGCAATCGCCTGATCAATCAGATGGCGTTGCGGGGATTTGCTGCAGACCGGATCAGTACTGCGCATATCGGCGTTAAACAAATACGCCTGACAGCGGCAACCGCCGAAATCCTTAAGTTTTTCGTCACAACTACGGCATGGCTCCTGCATCCATTCAGTGCCTCGAAAGAAATTAAAGGCTTTGGACTCATTCCAGATTTTTTCAATACTAAAATCCTTGACGTTAGGACAATCCAGCCCCGGCAGTTCTCTGGCGGAATGACAAGGCAAGGCCGCGCCATCCGGAGCTATCGTCAAGAATGTTGTGCCCCAGCCATTCATGCAAGCTTTAGGGCGATCTTCATAAAAATCCGGAACCACATAATAAATTTTCATTTTGCCCTGAACTTTCTCCTTAAAATCCTGGGCAATTTTTTCCGCTTCCAAAAATTGCTGACGGGTTGGCAACAGCATATCCCGATTCAGATGCGCCCAACCATAATACTGAGTATTGGCAAGCTCCAGATAGTCTGCTCCCAAACTCTCGGCCATTTCCAGAATTTGCGGCATTTGATGAATATTTTGACGGTGAATAACTACACACAACACCATGGGGTAACCGTGTTTTTTAACCAGTCTGGCTACATCCTTCTTAGATTGATAAGTCTCGGTTCCGGCAAGATAATCGTTTAGCTCCCGGGTACTGGCTTGAATACTGACCTGGATATGATCCAGACCGGCCACTTTCAGCTCAAGGATTTTTTCCTCGGTTAATCCGTATCCGGACGTGATCAAATTTGAGTAATAGCCCAGATGACGGGCATATTCAACCAGCTCAGGCAAATCCTGACGGGTTAAAGGCTCTCCACCGGAAAAACCCAGTTGCACCGCGCCCATTTTTCTGGCCTGACTCAACACCCGCCGCCAATCCTCGGTAGTTAATTCTGCCGAATATTTGGCATAATCCAGCGGATTTGAGCAATAAGGACATTGCAAAGGGCATTTATAACTAAGCTCGGCCAAAAGCCAACGCGGAGGGGTAATCTTATGCTTGTCCAATCCAGCCATTTTTCAATGCCACATTCAGAAAATTAGTGATGTCGTTTGTCAATCCTGTTGTAGCGAATTTTTCTTCCAATTCGGCAACTATTTCCGACAGCACTTTGCTGCCATCGCACAGTTTGAGTATCTCAGCAGAACTTTGGTTCAATTCCACCATGCCTTCAGGATAAAGTATCACGTATCTTTGCTGAGCTTCTTCCCATTGCAGACGATGCAAAGCGGAAAAACTGATCACTTGTTGAGGATTAATTGTCATCTTTATTGATATTGAAATACGGCGGCATCCCGTTCACATAAGCTATATACATGGCGTCGGCCATGCTCCACAGCACATCCAGTTTAAATTTTAAAATGTCCAGCATGCGTTCCTGTTGTTCGCGGGTTTTATACCAATCCAACGTCAGTTCCAAACCATGCTCCACGTCGCGTCTGGCTTCCGTTAAACGCTTGCGGAAATAAGCATATCCTTCCGGTTCAACCCAGGGATAGACATCCGGCCAATTATCCAGACGCTGCTGATGAATGCGAGGCGCAAACAATTCGGTCAAAGAAGAACTGGCGGCTTCATGCCATTCGGCGCGTCTGGCAAAATTCACATAAGCATCCACAGCAAATTTAACCCCGGGCAGCACCCATTTTAAAGAGGTAACGTCCTCGCGCGTCAAGCCCACTGCGATGCCCAATTGTATCCAGGCCTCAATTCCACCTGCATCGCCAGGATGGCCATCATGATCCAAAATCCGCTGCACCCACTTGGCACGCGTCTCTCTATCAGGGCAATTTGCCAGGATATTGGCATCCTTGATCGGAATCATCACCTGATAATAAAACCGGTTTGCAACCCAGCCTTGCAGCTGTTCCTTGGTCAACTTGCCTTCGTTCATCAACACATGCATGGGATGATGAATATGATAGTATTTTTCCATGCCTCTCAGCTTGGCTTCAAACTCTTCACGAGACCAGGGTTTATTATCGCAGCAACTCATATGACACCTTTATAATTCAATTTCCAAACCATCGTAAGCCACTTCAATGCCGGCGGCATCCAAAATCTTACGCTCGGATGAATCTTCATCCAGAATAGGATTAGTGTTGTTGATATGAATCAAAATCTTGCGAGCAAACGGCGCATCCTTTAAAACCTCTATCATGCCGCCAGGGCCGGATTGCGGTAAATGCCCGATTTCACGCGCTTTTTTATGGCTGATATTTTGTAGACACATTTCATCATCCGTCCAGAAAGTGCCATCCACCATTAAACAATCTACCGCCTTCATGGCCGATAACACATGCGGTTCTATTTCCCCCAGCCCAGGGGAATAATAAAGTTTTTTACCGGTGGAAATCTGCTCGACAATCACACCGATATTATCGCCATCATGCGGATTATGCCGATGCGGGGAATAAGGCGGCGCCTTACTTTTCAAAGCATGGGCGTAAATCCTCAGGTCAGCAATAGCGGGAATAGTAAAGCCGCTACCGTCACAAATGATCGGGTGATGATTAACGGTACAATAATCCTTCAACATATTAAACACCGGAAAACCGCTACTTAAATCCTGCCTGACCATTTCCGTACAATAAATATCAAGCGGCTTGCCCTCGCGCAGCATTAATAAGCCGGTAGTGTGGTCTATCTGGCTGTCGATCAACAATATGGCCTTGATACCGGTGTCGCGTACACCTTCTTTAGGCTGAATGGCAGGAAAAGCCTCCAGTTGACTGCGAATATCCGGAGAAGCATTAAACAGTAACCAATTGCGATTGTCGGTGCTAATGGCGATGGATGACTGGGTTCGGGCTTTGCCATTGAGCCTCCCGCTTCTTAAACCGTTGCAGTTAGTGCAATTGCAATTCCATTGCGGAAAACCGCCGCCGGCGCCAGCGCCAAGAACTCTAATTTTCATATAAACCAGGAATCGATAAATGAGCGCTGAATGATACGGTATTAAAAACCTTCAGGCAAAAAAAAGGGACATACTACTGTCCCTTTTTCCATTTTAAATCGTTTCAATTAACGATTATAAATGTACATGGTGACTTCAAAGCCAAAACGCATGTCATTATAAGCAGGTGTTTCCCATTTCATAGTTTACCCTCCAGAGGTTTTGTTGTTTACTAGCTTGATCAAAGCTATGCCGAAGTATACGACGAAGTTTTTTTTTACGCAACTGGCCGCATGTGCGCAATTTTCATTTTTCGTTCATTCTGCTAACTAATGAACAATATTTTAGAGCCTGATTGACATTTTAAGTTCAGATTTCAGCCCATCCGGATATGACAAACACATAACAGCTTTTAATAACTATAGTTTATCATTTATTATTAACCGTTAGATTGCCCAAGCCTCTAAACTCACCATTAAAACCATCATGGCAAAAGATTTAAAAGATTGCACTATCGCGATAGTAGGCCCAATTGAAACCGATACCTATCTGGAAATTCTAAACTTACCTAAGGACCATGGTTATCCCAAAGGTTTGGGCGGCAGTCCGGTTAATTTGCTGGCGCTGGAACTGCATAGACGAGGCTACAACATCCTGCTTTGTACCGAAGACCCGACTGTAGAAGACGAACTGACTTTGCAGGCAGAACGTCTGAAAATACGTTTTGTCCATTGCCGGAAAAGACCGGCGCGGACTTTCTTTCGGGAGGAATCACGGCGGATGACCAAAGTTTTACTGGAAGAAAAACCGGATTTCATTCATGCCCACTGGACTTACGAATTTGCTCTGGCTGCCATTGCTACCGATATTCCTTATTTGGTGACCGCACACGACGCACCGCTTAACGTGTTGCAACTTAATTTTATTCCGTTTCGAATCGCCCGCACCATGATGGCCTATGCAGCAGTATGGAAATCCAAGAATCTCTCAGCAGTTGCCCCTTACGTTGCAGCCCATCTAAAAAAATATTTATTTTACAAACGCCCCATTACCATCATCCCCAATGGTATGCCGGATAGAATGTTTAACCGCAGCAAAATCGATAAACCTGCCGATACGCCTATCACTTTCTGCTCCATTCTGGTTGGCTGGTCAGGCAGAAAAAATTCCGAAGCGGCTATTCAGGCATTCAGTATCGTCAAAAAACAGCTGCCGGACAGCCGTTTCATTATTTTTGGCGACGGTCATGGCAAAGGCGAAGAAGCCGAGCGTTGGTCAAAAAGTCTGGGCATAGCGGAAGGGATAGAATTTGCCGGACAAACCCCTTACCTGGATTTAACCGCCAGACTGGCCAATGAAGTTGATATTCTAGTGCATCCGGCTCTGGAAGAAGCGCAGCCCATGTCATTAATTGAAGCCATGTCCATTTCCATACCGGTGATTGCCGGCAAAGACAGCGGCGGAGTACCCTGGACACTGGACAATGGCGCGGCCGGCAAGCTGGTTGACGTCACCAAACCGCAAGAAATCGCTGACGCCATGTTTGAATTAGCCATGGATAAACAAAAACGGCAACAACTCGGCCAAGCAGGCTATGAACACGCCAAAAAGAAATTTCATATCGCTGTAGTGACCGATGCCTACCTTGAAACTTACCGGACTATCTTGACACAATCGCCATCATGAAAGTATTACATGTGCTATGCGAGCTAAAACCATCCGGTGCTGAAACTATGTTGCAATGTGCCGGCCCTTATATGCAGGCAGAGGGCATACAAAGTGATATTTTAGCAACCGGGAATGTCCCCGGTGTATTTGCCGAGAAACTGGAAAGCGCCGGCTATAAAATTCACCATATCCCGTTTAGAAAACACCCGCAATATTTTATTGACGTTTATCGATTACTAAAAAATCAAAAATACGACGCCCTCCATGTCCACCCGGAACAAGGCGCATTTTGGCTTATTCTGTTAGTTTTATTGGCAGGCGTGCCTGCAAAACGTTGTATTAAAACCATACACAACAATTTTCAGTTTACCGGCAACCTTAGAATCAGAAGAGCTATACAACGTAAAATATTAACTTTGCTCGGCGTACCGCATATAGCCATTTCCAAATCCGTACAAAACGTGGAATGGCGGCATTTTAAAAATCCTACTGAAATTATTCTAAACTGGTATGACAGCCAACGTTTTATTCAAACCTCTCCCGCCAAATATCAGGAATCCAGAGATTTACTGAATTTGACCGACCGGAATTTTGTGATAGTTTCCGTTGGAAATTGTTCAGCCGTCAAAAACCATACTACGGTGATTCAGTCCATAGCCAATCTCGGCAATAAAGATATAGTTTATTTACATATCGGCATAGAAGCAGACCATAGCGAACAAGATTTAGCAGCCAATTTAGGTATTGCAGAACAAATCCGCTTTTTAGGCTTGCAAAGCAATATTTTGCCGTATTTGCAGGCTGCCGATTTATATATCATGCCATCAACTGTCGAAGGCCTAAGCATTGCCGCTATTGAAGCCATAGCGACTGAAGTACCGGTACTTCTGAGCAAAGTGCCAGGTCTGATAGATTTTGATGCAAATTTTAACGGAATTGATTTCTGCGAACCGACAACGGAATCGGTCCAGGAGAAATTGCAAAAAATCACTCTGACCCCAAAAAATCAACTGCGAGAAGCCACCGCCAAAAATGCCGAAATTGCAGAACAGCTATATGGTATAAAACGTGGTGTACTGGAATATTTATCCTACTATCAAGGTAATACCAACTAGAATGTGAAACTAACATTTCGCTACCAAAGCCATTTTGCCGTGAACTTAAAGTGCTTAATACATTTCACCATATATTCAAAACACGTTTCGAAATTTGAATAAAGACTTTCCATCATAAAACCACAGAGTATGGATTGCCGACTAACGGATTAATGACCAAGTAGACCATGAATTCCATAAGCACTTCTTCTAAGATTGAAACCCTACAAGTCATACGAGGACTGGCCTCTATTGCAGTCATGCTCGCACATGGCTCATCCATGATTGATGAAAAACTGGATTATCAATTTTTAAACAAATTGCCCATATTAGGCGCCGCCGGAGTAGACTTTTTTTTTGTATTAAGCGGCTTTATTATTTATTACACATCCAGTTCCGGAAAATACAATATCAGCAGTTTTTTAAAAAAACGCTTTATCCGTATCTACCCTATTTACTGGTTAGTCACACTCATCCTGATCATCCAATTTTTTGTCTCGCCTAATCCTGAAAAAGCTCACAAAGGCGAATTAGACGTCATACTGATGTCTTTTACACTATTTCCCTATGAAAACTATATATTGGGGGTAGCATGGACATTAACCTACGAAGTCATGTTTTATCTCATGTTTGCCCTGACTTTTTTTAAAAACCCAAAAATATTCATTTATGCGTTTTTCAGCTGGATGACACTAATATTCTTAGCTTATGCCTTTGATTTCAAAAGTGATATTTTTGCAATTAACGCATTGGTCAAGCCAATTATTTTAGAGTTTATGCTAGGCTGCCTAGTAGCCTATTGCTATAAAAAATATGCCGAAATCAAGCCATTCAAGTATTTTTTCTGGCTAGGCTTAATATTATTAATGATATTGGCGACAACTTCTTTTCAGCTTAGAACAGCCGGTTTAGAACAATACAATGACGATATGTTCAGAGTCGGCTTTTTTGGGGTCCCCGCCGCTATATTAATTTTTGGGGTTTTATATATCCCTGCCGTTATTCCTAAACTGTTTGTGCTGTTTGGCGATGCTTCTTACTCGCTTTATCTTTTACATGGTTCGGTATTATCTGTATTATTAAAGATAATTTTAATGCTTAACTTTGCCACCATGTTTGGGAATCCGGCCGGCGCAATTTTTCTATTCGCTGTAACCTTATTCGTATCCTGTTTGTTTTACAGTCTGGTGGAAAAAAATCTGCTGGTGTTTTTGAATCAGCGCATTGTTAAATAAGTTGAACGGTATTTTGAAATACTCACCCTCAAGGTGAATAGTCGGCAGACCGCTGCTTCGACAGGCTCAGCACGAACGGTTTGCCGGGTACGCTAACTGCGGTTTCCAGGTTTAAGATTGATATTCTTCCTATCGATTGATTTTTAAAAGCCGCCCAGTACAGTATCAGGAAAATTAACTGTAACTATTCAGCGTGATGCAGGAACGGCTGAATTAATTAAGGCTGTAGGATGTGCTGAGCGCTAGCGAAGCGCATCAATCGCAGCCTATGCTCCACGACAGATGCGCTTCACTCTGTTCAGCACATCCTACGTGAATAACAATTAACTTTTAAAAGGTCAGTGATGAGCAAATATTTCAACATTCCATTCTGCATTTTACTTTGTTTTAGTCTTACTGCCACGGCTCAGGATTTTTACGTTTCCCCTTCCGGCAATGATCAGGCTGACGGCTTGTCTCCAGTGGCGCTAACCCAAACTAACGGGCCTTTTCAAACTCCGGAACGCGCCAAACACGCAGTCAGAGAATTAAAAACCAACAGCCAGTTTAAAGAACAGGTAAAAATCCATATTGCCGCCGGCACTTATCAACTTCAAAAACCCCTGGAGTTTGACGAGCGCGACACCGGCTTTGCAGGAAGGGAAATCATCTGGCAAGGCGAGAAAGCCGCCACTATTATCTCCGGCGGCCTGGATTTAACAAATTGCAGCCCAACTGAAAATCACATCTGGTCCTGTTCTCTGGCAGGTTTAAATTTGCCTTATAACCTTACCCCTGAAAAATATATAAGATTCCCCGGTTTTAATCTATTTGTAAACGACAACCGATTCCACTTGGCCAGATGGCCGGACAACGAATGGGCGCATATCAAAACCCCTTTGGATGACAAAACCAATTTCACCAGCTTTGAGACGATTCCTGCCGTTTCTTTTCCAGCTAATACGGCACAAGTTCACATTTTCCCAAATAGTGACTGGTTTGAAGAATACCTGCCGCTGGAATCCATAGACTCAGCCAATCAAGCTATCAAATTAGCCAAAAAAACCTCCAGCAATCTGGCAACCGGCAGAAGATATTATTTACAAAACATACAAGCTGAACTGAACGTACCGGAAGAATGGTATTTTGACCAGGCCAATTCCAAAATCCTGTTTATTCCTCATCACGATAAAAAACCGGAAAAAATTGTGCTTTCCGCCAGCAAACACTTGATTAATCTGGATGGCGCGCACCATATACATTTTCAGGATCTAAGCTTCAGACACAGCGTTGACACCGCCATTAACCTTAAAAACGCCAGTGATATATTGCTGGACAATCTGGAAATTAATAATGTCGACACCAATGCAATTCAAGCTGAAAACAGTTATAGAATCACGGTTTCCAACAGCCAAATCCATGATACCGGCGAAGCCGGAATTTTAATGAACGGTGGTGACCGCACGACCTTAAAAACTTCCAACAATGTCATCCATAACAACCATATTCACCATACCGGTATTATCAAGCTAACTTTTAGTGTCGCCATAGATGCCGGCGGTGTGGGATGTCAGGTTACCCACAATCAAGTAGAACATACCAGTGGTACGGGTATCAGCATGAACGGTAACGAGCATTTATTTGAAAAAAACGAAATAAGTTATGCCTGCGAACAGGAATCGGATTGCGGCGCTATCTATATGGGACGAAACTGGACTTGGCGCGGCAATGTGATTCGTTATAACCACATCCATGATATTTACGGCTATGGTTTGCAAAGCGTTGATGCGGCAAACAATATCGTTAAATACGGCTCCCCTAGTGGCTCCAGAGGGGTTTATCTGGATGACGCCATGTCGGGCTATACCATAGAAGGCAATATATTCAACAAGGCCGGCACTATGGAAATTCAGTTAGGCGGCGGCCGGGACAATATCATTTCCAATAATGTATTCTTAAACGCCATGGACTGCGCCATTTGCGTGGATGCCAGATGGAAGGATTTTGAATGGGAAACATTAAGGAAATCCCTTGCCGACTCCCCTTATCTAAGCCCTGCCTGGAAAGCGAAATATCCGGAGTTAAGTCAGCCGATGTTGCACGATACATGGCCGGAAGGAAATGTGATCCGCAACAATGTGATTATCTCAGCCAGAGACGATGGCAGAGCTCTACAATACAATATTCCTACCAAAGGCAATACTATTTCGAATAATCTGGTCTGGGGCTTAAAAGGCAAATTCAATGTGGACTATAACTTTATAGACCAGATTGACCAGCACGGAACCGTATCATTGCAGGACTGGATGAAATTGGGTGTTGAACACAATAGCATTGAAGCCGACCCATGTGTGAACTTGTCCGGTAACAAATTGTCATTTTGCAAAGATAGCCCGGTGCAAAAAATTGGCTTTAAAGCCTTACCAAAAGATATAGGATTAATTAGATAAATTATTTCATTATGTTATGAATATACCAATCAAAAATCGAACCAAAACTAATATATAGAAACATCTGAAATTTTGATATTTTAATAACTCAATAATACTTCCTACGTTTTTTATAATGCGACATAGAAAAGAAGTTGATGGATTACGCGCTATCGCAATTATACCGGTCATTTTTTTTCATGCCGGATTTTCGACATTCAGCGGTGGTTTTGTAGGTGTTGATGTTTTTTTTGTGATTAGCGGTTATTTAATTACTTCCATCATTCTCGCCGAAAAACAAGCCGGCGCCTTTTCAATTATCAATTTTTACGAACGCAGAGCAAGACGCATTCTTCCTGCATTGTTTGTGGTGATGTTGTCCTGTTTACCTTTTGCCTGGCTATGGTTGCTTCCGGACGATATGAAAAGTTTTTCACAAAGCCTGGTTGCGGTAACTTGCTTTTCTTCAAACCTATTATTTTATTTGACCAGCGGATATTTTGATACTGCTACTCAACTAAAACCGCTTCTACATACCTGGAGTTTAGCAGTAGAAGAACAATACTATTTGCTATTTCCAATATTTCTATTTTTTACATGGAGGCTAGGTAAAAACTGGATAGTCGGCATATTAATATTTCTGGCCTGCATTAGTTTGGCAACAGCGGAATGGGGCTCTATTCACTTTCCGGAATTTACATTTTATTTACTACCGACCCGTGGCTGGGAAATATTAATTGGCTCATTTGTGGCTTTTTATCTCATAAATAAGGAAGGGGAGACAACCCCAACTGCAAAACTGCCCAAGACGGTTAAGGAATTATTCAGTTTTGCCGGTTTGAGTTTGATTCTGTTTGCAGTATTTACTTTTAACGACCATATTCCTTTTCCAGGTTTATATGCTTTAGTACCGACTATTGGCACTGCGTTGATTCTTTTATTTGCCAATCAACAAACTTTTACCGGCAAATTCCTGAGCAATAAAGCATTTGTTGGCATTGGGCTAATCAGTTACAGCGCTTATTTATGGCACCAGCCACTTTTTGCTTTTGCCAGATATCGAAGTATTGACGAACCGGATAAAACCTTACTCACAGGCTTAGCAATATGCGCATTAATACTGGCTTATTTGAGTTGGAAATTCATTGAAACACCATTTAGAAACAAACAACTCATTAAACGTAATCACGTTTTTTATTTCAGCTCTGTTTTCGGTATATTATTTATTTTGATAGGATTGTCCGGACATTTCCAGAAAGGCTACAAATTACGATTACCCAATAAAGTTCTGGAAATAACCGAAGCTGCTACCGTTGACGTAAAACACAGAGATACTGACAACTGTACAGTTACCGGCAGTAATTATAATTTAATTAATTGCATCAAGGGAAATATTACAAAACCGCCTAAATATGCAATTATAGGCGACAGCCAAGCCGAAAGCCTAATTTCTAAGCTTAATACTGCTTTTTCAAATACCAACTTAAGCTTTATCCAATATACTAAAATTGGATGTTTTCCTGATTCAACCGAGTATTTTGATTTTAATTGTGCAAAGTTTTTAGACCATGCTTTTGAAGACTCCAAAAATAAAGATATTGATACTTACATTATTCAATCATTATGGGCAGCACCTGACAGAATATTTGATTTAAGTAAAAGCGCCGTCTTTCTTGCTTACAAGAATAATATTATTAATTTAGTTAATGCAGATAAGAGAGTTATATTAATTTATCCTACACCGATGGCAAATTATGATATTCCGGTTCATACCGCCAAGAAAATGTGGTTTGGAGACGATAGCAATGCTAATGACCTTATAGACTATGATAATTTCCTAGTCAGTAACAAAATGATTTATGAGGCTCTGGATGAAATAGGCGAGCATAAAAATCTGATTCGAATAAAGCCCGAACATATTTTTTGCAACACCTACTTAAAAGACAAATGTATAACGGAATTAAACGGCTTATTGCTCTATCTTGATAGCCGGCATTTATCAAGCTTGGGAGCCAGTTACGTTGTTAACGAAATAATGAAGCAAATATAAATTCATGAATGCCTTCGGACCGTATGATCATGCCAATTAATTCCAAGCAAAATTATCCAGTATTTACGATATATTCAGGGCAGACTAACAAATGTGAGTCGCTATTTTTGCTTAAGTTTATTTAAGGGCATCCCTGCCCCCAATAAACTGCAAAAATTACACGACCGCTTATACTTCCGGCAGCTCTCCATTCGTCCTTCGGCTATAGCGGACTAAAAATCTTCACTCCGCTATGCTACGTTCCACGATTTTCAGCGAATGATTCCTTCAGAGCATATCAATCTATCTTGACAGTAGTCACTCCGGTTATATATGTTCCCAATCCTAATGAGAAAGCAGGATTGGTATTCCAGAATAAATCACCGCGTGAAAAATTGAATTTCGTTCCATCCAAACTGATCGAGCCATCAGCGGAACCTATAAGATTAAGCGTATTGCCCGCTGTATATGTAAAAAGTGAAGGCTCAACAGTGCCTACCCCTGTTGTGCCATAGCCAGTAGCTGTAAATCCCAGGCCCACGGTATTTGACGCTGCGCCATATGCGGTCATGGGATTTGCATTATCAACAGAATCTATCACGTACGAATTCCCATATAAAATCGAGAACTGATTCAATGGAAGAGTCGTGATGTTATGCAACTTCATATTAACCGTAACTCCGGAGTTCCAAAAATTAAAAAACGGATAATTTAATATCCCGTTCTCATACCACAACCCTCTCTCATCTATAGGCTGTATAGTCAAATTACTGACATTGATCACTGTACCCGTTTGTACCGCTCCGATGCCTTCATACAATCGGCTGACATTTACATTATTGATGTTGACAACCGGAGGATTTGTCGGGGAAGACGACGATGCTCCCTCCAAAATTGCGCCGTAGCCGTTTATCTGCGAATCAGAAATATTTAAATTTGTCAGGTTACGCGCAATCACGCTATCGCCGCTAGTACCGATAAAGTTAACCGTGCTGTTTGTAACATTCAACTCGCCAATACCACCATTAACGCCGGTAGGCTGAAACAGTGTTACGCCTCCTGTAAAATCGTGATCTACAAAATCAACATAAAAATTAGAATTTTGCAAGTTGACTGTTCCTATTGTTGAGTATTGCGCCGCCTGGACCATAGTTGTGCCGATGCCGGTAATCCGTTTTACACGTATCTCACTGACCGAACCGGTAGGCGCAGCACTTAAATCAACGTAATTTGAGCCGACAAAAGTAACATAGGTACCGGCCGGAACATTTACACCTGAAACCGGCTGGCCCATATAGATATTTGAAGTCGTGGAATTTGTCCAATAGCGGGCGCTTGCATTAGCCCCTGTATTTGTCGTACTGGTAATCGTTAAGACATCATCAATAGCGTTCGCCACATCGGGCGAATTAATCCCGGACAGTGTTAAGGTATTCAGAGTGACATTAACGGTGCTCAAAATCCCGGAGTTTTGGGGTGGCGTTACGTTAGTGATGGTCACATCATTCTGCATGCCATTGGATACGATATCAAGAGCCTCAGCAGCGTACGAACCTGTAGCGGCTTGACTCAGCACTGCTGTATTAGTCGCCGGGTTTTGACTAACTATATATGTGCCATCCGGAATGCCATTCCCGGTCACATAAAAACCACTGAGATTGGACCCATACCAGGGTAAGGTCGAGACCAGATTGGTGATGACATTGCTTCCGCTGGCAACAGTTCCTACAGTATGATTGGTGTCATCAGGCTCACCGATGACTTGCACCATTGCCCCAACTGCCACAACTGCATCAATGTCGTCAATGACGACATTTGAAATGTTATAGATGCCATTAGGATAAAGACCCACAACATTTCCACTATTTGTCATATGCACATTGCTAATATTAATTCCATTCATATCACCATTTTGCGAATCAGGATTGTAGTATTGAACGTAATCTTTTGGTGTGAAAGCGATCGTAGAGTCAGCGGTATCACCAGTGACGCCGTTAATCGTGACATTGTTCAGCGGTGTCTGAAAATGTAAGCCATCAGAGCGATTCAACAAATTTATGTTTGTTAGTGTGCTGTTGTATACATTCGATGCATTGATAACGTATTTAAATGTGTCACCTCCGGTAAAATTCAAAATATTAAGATTATGAATTTTATTAAACACCAGTAGATGGGCATCCGGACTGTCCGAAACTGGAAATAATCCGGCACTAAATTGCCCCCAAATAGCGCCTTTTATATCCAATGTGATATTAGCGTCGGCCAACGCCAAAGTCATTCCGATTCCTGAAACGGAATTCGGATTAGGTTCTGTGACAGGCTGAGGCATACCTCCAGGAGTATAAGCCATCTGAAATGATACTGTATTTGCGGTGGTATTAACTGCCGTTACTTTACGGATGCCGTTGTAAAGATTAGTCGTATCACCCTTAAATAAAACATATTGCCCGACAGATATAGCGGGTAAAGAGGGCAAAGTAACTGTTACATTGTATAAAAAATCCAGGCCTGACCCAGAGCTGCCCAAAGCGGATGACGATACGCTCTTAACCGGATAAACCGTACTGCCGTAATTTTGATTAACAAAAAATTTATGCGTTCCACCGTCGCTAGCCACTGCTCGATACAAATTAACCCCTGCGCCAATTTGCAAAGAAATATCAGACGGTAAAACCACCGTTCCAGCCACCTGATAATTGCCCGGCGTAGTCACAGACACATTAGAGTAATTGGATATACAGGTTTGCAAAGCAGTTTGATTTGCCGCCGCGGAGGCGCTTGTACTAAATCCCAATGATTCGCATGGGAATATGGATGAACTGTTTGTTCCACTTTGTGTACTATTTCCTGTGGCAACTGAGGATGATTGAGTTGTCTGATTTACGGCTCCATTAGTGGTATTACCCGTTTGCGGCTTCAAAATTGTTACTGATTGAACGAGATGTGGTGCTGCGGCAAAATTGGCGTCACCGGGCTGTTCCGCCTCGATTTTGCAGGTTCCTGTTGAAATGCCAAAAACAGTATTGCTATAAAGACTGCAAACTTTGGGTGTAAGCGTGCTGAATGTCACTGCCAGACCTGAAGATGAAGTTGCAGAAAGCTGGCCGGTCTGACCTTCAGCAACGTTCGGAGTAGGCGCAAAACTAATGCTTTGTTGACCTTTTGCTATTATGACCTTTTGTTCATTTGTTTTAGCGGCGTTATAGTTTGCATCGCCATTCTGATTGGCATTGATTAAACAGGTTCCCGCGGCGATACCACTGATAACATTTTCATTGGTAGTACAGGTTGAGGGAGTTGCGGATGAAAAGCTGACTGCAAGACCTGAACTAGCTGTGGCGGACACACTACCAGAGCCGCCTACGGCGATTGGCGGTATTTTTTGAAAACTGATTGTTTGATTCGCTTTATTTATGGTGAATGATAATATCGCCTGGACCGCAGGAGAATATTGTGTATTACCGGTTTGGTTTGCGGCGATTGAACAAGTACCTGCTGCAATAGCCGTTACAGTTACGCCATTGATAGTGCAGACATTTGTAGTCGTAGAAGATAGGCTAACACTGAGTCCGGCGCTTGAATCTGCAGAAACTTCTCCTTTGCCCCCAACGGCAATTACCGGCGGATTACCAAATCTGATAGTTTGATTCTTGATCTGAATAGCATTGGTTTTGGCGAGTTTGGCCGTATTTGTATTATTTGCTAGAACTGGATTGCTGATTACAAGAGATATTAGATAAGAAATAAATAATATTATACTGATGAAGTTATTGGGGTTCATAAATAAAGATCCATGCGATTCGGAGTGGCTGCGCCGTAAGCTCTAAGGGTGTCTCGAAAAACTTTGCTTTTACTCCATGAAAAGCAATGAAATCAAGCAACTGGATTCCAGCCTTCGCAGCATGAGGGGTTTTTCGAAGCACCCTCAAGTTAAGAGTTAAGAAAATATATAATAAATGTGACAGAGGTGTCAAATTACCGGTTAATGACGGTTGACAAAAATGAAAGTTATGCTAGCAAAAAGCAATTGATGCTGTTGTGTCCACTTTGAAAGAAGTGGCCCCGAGTCCATTGAAAGGTTGAACTGGATTTTGAAATACTCATCCGAACAGTAATAAGCTAGCAGCCCGATCCTTCGACGGACTCACGACTTGAGGTGGGGCTGTTACCGAGGACGAACGGCCTGCTAGGCGCGTCAACTGATTTTTCTAGGATTATCCTGGCTATTAGAAATCCTGAATGACGTACAGCTAGTTTTTCCGTATTGCAGATTTAACTGTTTAAAAACCCGAAAATTCTCCGAACGCAAAAACCTTATCCGAATGTCCGCATATATATTTATAACCTTTTGATTTAAGAAACAAAAATAAATTACTGCTTTTACCTAAATCATCCTCCAGCATTATAAAACTCGGAGGCGCCGTCCAGTTTATTCCCTTAAGAACTTCCAATTCAAATCCCTGCACATCAATTACCATCAATAAATTTTCTGTAATAGGCATAATTTCTCCGGCTTGTTTTATAGATACGTCTATGGAACTGATAGAAGAAATAAAAAAAGGAATTTTTTGACGGTATTCCTCCCCTCTAAATTTATTTTCTTCAATCCAATGGACTACGATATCTCTGTCAAATGAACCCTGTCCATGCGCCCAATTATTCTGAGGCCCCTCTCCATTCATTAAATCCGCTACCGCAGGCGGTATAAAATATAATTTTTCGGTTTTATTTTCAGAACCAAGAGCGGCATTGATTATTGTTATATCGTTTCGGTCTTTGTAGAGTTCTTGCAATTTTTCTACATAATATGGGATGGGTTCTATTAATATTGCTCGATAATTTCCCGGTGTTTGAAAAAAAGGACGCAAAGGGTCGGACATGACTCCGTCATTAGCCCCGGCTTGAACGATTGTCTTTACCCTATCTGATTCGAAATATTGCCGCAAAAACTGCTGCACTCCATCATTTTGTTGAGGGAATAAGATTTTCTTCACTTTAACTAATAAAGGAATTTTTTTTAAAACATTTTTTATTGTCATAAGTTGATATCGGTGTCGGATAATTTTGTAATCTGTTAAAAGCCGCCAAACTGTTTGTTGGTTTCTACTCAAATATGAATAAGTCAATTACCAAAACTGGTCTATTCATTTCAATCTTTTAGGATTCCAACCTTTCCGCTAATAATAGTGTAAAGAGAAAATAGTTTACGACACTGCCAATACCGGCTGTTCTACCTGTTTTTTTGTCGGTGGCTTTAAGAAATATTGGCTATTATCCTTCGTGTTTGCACCCAGTTCTTTACTGGAAATCCGCCGTTTGACCAAACTGGTAGCGATACCTAGTATGATAGCGTGATTAGTTTCTTGATAATAAGGCAGTAAATAAACCATCTGGAAAACTACAGCCATAAAAAAGAAAGCATAATAGACTTTATCTTCAGGAAACCGCCTGACATTTAGATATAACTTTGCCAGAATCGATAAATAGAAAAAGGTAACCAAAAGAATACCAAGTACGCCGGTACGGGCAATAACCTGTAAATAAAAATTGTGTAAGCCATGCTTGAGTCCGCCAGGAGAACCAGCCATAGGCTCACCAAAAATTTCATACAACAACGGTAAACGTTGCCATAATTCCAGAAAACTTGTCCAACCCTTCAACCTGTCTCCGACAGTGCCCTGATTAAATTGTGTCGCCCTTTCCGCCTGGGCATTGATGGAGTCTAGAAAGCTATCCGCGTACCCCAAAAATACGGCTGGTAACAATAGTATAAAACCGACCATGCCAATTACAATAAAGTTTTTGAACATTTTGGTAACCTTAATGCCAGGCAACAAACTTGCCGATGCAATTCCAGCGATTACCGCCAGCCAGTCAGAACGATGCTGCAAAATAAGTATGATTACCAAATATACAACTGTCAGGGTTTTACTAGGCTTAACTGCTTCCGGCACCAAATTACGTACAAAAAACCATAATAACAACACTCCAAACAAATTAGTTGTCGCCGAATTAATCACTCGATATTTAGTACCTGGCGTCGGATCGTGCCATTGCGCAGTAATAGATAAATGCATTAATTCTGCAGCTAGACGAAAACAAAATAAAGCTAATAAAAACCAATTTACGATATACCAAACTTTAAGAATTTTTTCCAATGTGGTTTTGGAATATTCAAAATTAATAAAATATAAAGTACAAGCCCAATAACTAAAATAACCGCGAAATTCTACTCCAGCAGCAGAGCCATTAATTTTCCAACCCGTATACAGGCTAATAAACAACAGAATGCCAAATAAAATCCAGACTATTGAGTTATTACGAAACTCGCCTAAAAAAAACATTCTAAAAAGGCTACTGATAAACAATAATATTGCCAAACCATCCGTAAAATAAAAATTGATGCCAATATTTACTGACAAAGGTTGCTTGATAAACCACTCATTAATTAACACAACAGTTAAAATAACAAAAACCGCGCTTTGAGGCTTTTTGGTAAATATATAAATACAATATACTGACAATATCACAGCCAATATTATTAACGCTTCCATATGCCCATATCACCTTTTGTGTTGTTAAAGCTAATTACTCCACACAGAATAGCAAACTGTCCAAAGTGAATTCTTATGTTTAACATCTAATAATCATTATAATTAATATATTTTCCCATTGTAATCAAGTACATGCCTATACAGGATATTTAGATTTATCAACTAAGACGTCTTACACCAAAAATATAATATTGATTAGCTTTTATTATGTGTGACTCAAAGTTTTTTGGTAGTAATAAAGAAACAATATCCCAAACAGGTAAAGATTCAAAACGAATATCTTCAATTGCAATCCATCCACCAACTTTTATCTTTTTAAGTGCAAAATTAAGAGTTCGAATATTGGCATCAGGAGAATGCAGTCCATCATCAATAATCAAATCAAAATCATTAGGGATTAAATTAGCTAGAGTATTTAATTCATCTTGGCTAGTTTGGTCTACAAAAAAAGTTTTTATTCTATCTTCTTCAAACAGGATTCGTTTATCAATATCAGCACCGTAGATATCAGCATTTGGTAAATAATCCCTAAATGCGCGTAAAGAAGCTCCTGGTTTACCGAAATGTCCCATGTTAGAAACAACATCAGTATTATTAGTGCCTAAACCTATTTCAAATACTTTTTTAATTTCGCTTGGTGGTTGCAAAACCGTGGCGTAAAAATTCAAATAGCCATGATCCGCTTTATCACTTTTGTAAAACTCGATTAAATTTTTTAAGCTTTCTGTATCCGCTGTGTAGACATGAGCTATTTCTTCAATTATATTTTTTTTAAGGTCTAAAGAAATGGCCAAATCACACATGGCTGGAAATGTATTCTTAATTGTATTAATGGTCAAGTTTGCAATGTCTTTATAATCACCAGCGCTATTTGGCGATAGAATTGGAAATGACTCGCATAAATTCAATCGGCTGTAATCAAAAAATTGATGCCAAATTTCCCGTTTCATCCTGACCAACGCAGGATATTTTTGGACAAACTTTTTAATTTTTTTATTTATACTCATTAATTGCCACCCTGCAAAATGTGATTGATTTGGAAATGCGATAGTCCTAACGGATCCGTATGGTTAAGTAAATTGTAATATACTTCAGCTTCTTCAATATTTTTTTATCAGAAATTGTTTTGACGCCAGTCTGTTAAATACGATTTTAGACTTTATAAAATTGGACTTATCAGCATGCGCAACTATAAATTTTCCATACAATCATTCAGTTATTTAACCATGCAGGAAAAGTTAAAGCCTTATATTTCATAGCATATTTTTTCCGCAATTCCTCATAGCTTAAAATTTTTTCATAACTTAAATTTAAGTTACCCCATGCTCTAATGCACTTGGTTTGATCCGGATGAAAATTTCCATACAATTCAAACTCAGAAAAGCCTGCATCTTGTGTTAAATCCAAGCTGCTTAATATGGCGGCATCCCAGGTAGTTTGGTTTGATTCAGATATTTGCTGTTTTAAAACTTCCAGTTGTTCTTTATCAAAAATCATTTTATGGGCAATATAGCTAAAGATAGACTTAACCTTGACTTTACCCTTAGTTAATCGAGGTATATTGTCATAATAAGGCTGATGCCGCTCCGGGCTCATATAAAAAATTGACCTCTGCCGATCATCAACAAATACATGCGGCTGTATTAACACATTATCCGCGTCTATGCACAAAAAATACCGGCAGTCGCCTATATTTCCGGCGAGTTTTAATAGCTGTTGAAAAATCCAGCCGCTACGATTTGCCCCTGTGACCGAGTTAATTAGATTGACCTGTTTTGGACCGTAACCAAGCACAGACAACTCATCAACATAGGTCAAACTATTCTGCCGGCAAAATTCAATAATTTCTTGATCTTGCGGCGCAATGATATAAATAGTTTTAATCCGGTTTTGAACGCAATTTCTTAGCCCTTCCAGGCACAACGGCAATGCGATCAAATCTTTTTGAATAATAGGAATGATGACGTCTATCGGCGTTGCAGCCGGCGCTAGAGTAGGGCGGGGAATTTTGGAAAAAAGCCTAAATACCACCTTCCGTATGAATAGCTTATAATCAGTCACAGTTTTTTCCTCTCCAGAACTAAAGTTATCCTAAACTTTTTAGCTATCATCACGGCATGCCAATCGATTTTTGTAGAATTATCCTGCTTGAACCTAGAAAGATGCCGATTTGCCTAACAGACTGATCTTTGAAGTCTGTCGAAGCATTAACCGCTTGCTAGCTCTTCATCTTTGAACGTAAGATGTCCGGTGCAATCCACAGGTGATGCGCTTCAATCCGTTCAGCTTATCCTAAATTTTCAAACACCAAGCTGAATAGTACATAAATTTTAGCTTAATTAAAGTGAGCCTGTTAAAAATTTACACCATAGCTTTACGGTTTCTCCCTAGGCAGCTGTTGCTTATATTTATGACTCGGAAACCGGTGTATTTTTCTTAAACCTTAGCACTTCAATTATTTGCCGACGTTCCTTTCCGGTTAAACCGATCAGCCAAATCACCAATAAAGATGTAAGCATACTGATTGCACAAACCGAAATTAATCTGGTCAGCCCTGAATCAAGCCAAAACAAAGGCAGTATGGCAAACCCCATAGAGACATTAAACGCCAACAGACATCTGCTAAATACGCTTCTTAAGAACTCTATGACTGATAATGAACAGTTGACTTTGGCAAAATACAAAATCACCATGGCCCACAAAGGCGTGTAAAGCAAATAAATCCAATACAACGATAAGGCAGAATAACCAAAGTAAAAATATACTGCCGAAATTGTCAGAGGCAGCATTGTCAAGGCTGAGGAAAAAATTTGAAACCTTTTAATACCGCCGACAGCATATATGGAAGAAGTTAGCGTCACAAATATTTGGCCTAACAAATCGCGAAGCAGCAACAATCTACAAAATTCGACTGCATATTCCGGCGGATTAACCAGCCAAAGCTTAAAAATATACGGCATTTCCACTATGGCCGGCACATATAAAATCATCAATAGAAAAAAACCGACTTTACTACCCATCATGGATGCTTTTAACATCAAACTGCGATTACCCGCCCCCTCGCTTTTGACCAGCATCGGATTCAATGCTCTAAGCATGGTGCCCGCTAATGCCCCAAGTTGTCCGCTAACCTGATTTGCCACACCTTGCGCTGCATTCAAAGCCGTGCCAAAAAACACATTAATCACCAAACCCTGTCCATAATTGGAAATCATGCTGGTTGCCGCGCCAAAAAATGACCAGCCGGCAAACTCCGCCATTTGCTGCAATAAACTTTTGTTAAAGCTTTTACGTATAGCCAGTTTGCATTCGGCATATCTGAAACGGCAATAAATCATTCTGAAAATCAATAAAAATATTGATAAAGCAGCCATTAAAAACCCGAACGCCAACAAGTGATCGAATTCACAATCGGTAATATAAAAAGCAATGGCCAATTTTAGGATTGCCTCTACAATGCCTAATACGGCATAGAAAAGCATGTTTTCATGAGCCGTGATGACCGCTTCATAAGGCACGGAAACAATAGTAAATATCGTACTGATTACGGTAAACTGGTATATGAGTTGAGCCGTTTCCAAACGGCTGGCTTCAATATTCAATATCCCTGTAAAAAAAAAATGGCCGGCCAATTCCAGAATTAACAATACGAGTAATGCTGTGCCAATATGCAAAATAACACTCATATTGAAAATGCTTTTAACTTTATCGCCCTTGCCTTCTCCTTGAGCAAAGGACATAAAGCGCTGAGTTGCAGTTGCCATTGAGTTATTTAAAAAACCCAGCATGGCGATGACTCCGCCTACTAAATTAAACAACCCAAAATCTTCCGTACCCAATGCAGACAGCGTCAGCCTTGTGGCATAGAGTGAAATGAATAAGGTGATCCCCATTCGGGCATAGAGTATGCCGGTATTTTTTGCTACACGCCTGGCCGCTTCCATAAGTCAAAAAAGAAAATTATTAGAATCTATCACATATTCAAGACAGTTTAATAAATTTCTGAATTCATTAACGCAGACTTTAGCCCATTTTCCCATCACCATTAACAATGGATGTTTTAAATAAACGACAATGACCTCAACTGCAAGACATCTTCAATCAAATTGATTTTGTACTTATCCATACTCCTATGCCAAACAATATAATGGTCAGTAAAAATTGATAAATCCAGGGCAAAGCGGGAACAGGTACCGGTGAAGGTATGACGGATTCCGTAAGAGGCGTTAATGAGGTGTTGGCAGCATTATTTGCATCTCCGGAGTAGCTGACCGTAACCACATCTGTTCCGGCTATGTCCAATCCGGTCGTGATCAGGGAAGCTCTGCCATTGGATAGTGTCACCGGCGATTGAAAGGCCACGCCATTAACATAGAACTGTACGGTTCCGGTTGGGGCATTGCCGCTCACTGTGGCAGTAAAGGTGATACCTTGTCCGGCAACAATACTCCCGGATGAGCTGGTCAAAGTCACCTGCGGTTCACTGGC
>CAVUMJ010000415.1:0-15854 GCA_963741375.1 uncultured Pseudomonadota bacterium | reverse complement strand
GGCTCGCTACAGGAAGTTGAAAGCGCCAAAAATATTTTAATCGATAACCATGCAACGGAAGCCGATGTGCATGATATCTCTGTTGCGCATTATCCAATGTAAGTTGATAATGATAGTCTGCCAATTCGGCTTAATTGAACGGTTTTGGATTCCAGCTTAACTTTTCATCCGTCAAATCAAATTAGCTGTTTTAGCGCTTATGTGCGGAAACGCACAGACGGCTGGTTGAGGCGGCGGCTAAGGTTTACCCGTACTTTTTACAACACTTAAGTTGTTTAGATTCGAATTTCAAATGGTAATCGCAAAGATTTTCGATTTTTATTACTCTACAGGAAAGATTATGTTGAAAACAAAGTCCCTTACTATCGTCTCATTGCTCAGCGCCGGATTTATGCCGCTGGCACAGGCTGCCGATTCATTTTTGGATGATCGCTGGTATGCCGCTCCATTTGCTACGTATCTACATACCGGCGGCGACCGTAATGCGGATGACGGCTGGGGTGGAGGTCTGGGGGTCGGCAAAATTATTGATAGGCATTTCAATGTGGAGTTGAGAGGCTTTTATCAAACTTTTAGCGGCCAAAACGGGGGTTGGTCCTTGGCTGGCGGTACTGCTGATTTACAATATTATTTCTTTCGCGATAACTTCTCGCCATACGCTGTCGTTGCGGCAGGCGGCATGAATAGTTGCGTTGGTTCACAATGCGGCGCCGGTATAATAGGCGAAGCCGGCCTTGGTTTTACTTACGAGCTTGATGATAATTTCCTGATTCGTAGCGATGTGCGGTATAGATATAATAACAATATGAACAATCATATCCAGACCGGCTCAACCGAGTTTAATGATATGGTGGTGAATGTAGGGTTCGTGATTCCGTTTGGCGAAAAACCGAAACAGGTGGCTAAAGCCGAGCCTCGAATCATGCCGGCTCCGGTTGCGCCAATTGTAACCGCCCCGGCTCCCGATCCATGTCATGGCAAAAAACCATTTAAAGGCGGCGCGGTCGATGCATATGGCTGTCCGGTTAAACTGGTGCTTAAAGGCGAGCATTTCAAATACGATTCTGCGGTGTTGCAACCAAAAGCCAAAGAAATTCTGGATGAGTTGGCCAAAGAGCTGATCAACGATTCCGTAAAAACTGAAATTGAAGCTAAAGGCTATGCCAGCAGTGAAGGTGGCCGTGAATATAATTTGAGATTATCGGAACGCCGCGCTGTCTCGGTGGTTAAATACCTTAAAAGCAAAGGCGTGACCAACAAGCTGATAGCCAAAGGTTTCGGTATTAGTGATCCGGTAGGGGATAACAGTACGGAACTGGGCAGGTCTGAGAATCGCCGGGTTGAGTTAATCTGGGTCGAGCAATAAGCGTTTTGAACTCTTGGCGTGACTTTATAGCCGGTTGCCGCCAACCATCGAGACAGTGAAATTAAATTGTATTGCGTAGGATGGGTAGAACGACAGTGAAACCCATCATTCAAGCCTACAAAGATGGGTTTCACTGTCGTTCTACCCATCCTACAAACTGAGCTTGTCGAAGGGTGAGCGGTTAAGCCGATCATAGTTCGACAGGCTCACCACGAACGTCTTAACTTAACGGCATCGCCTTTGAGACTTTCTAAACCACTAATGTACGATGCCGTACAGACTCTGCTTGAGGCAACCGATAAAATTCCAAATAAGTTTTCAGAGTTTTGAATCGGCGCTGGGAGGCTGTCCGAGAATAGGAACCGTAGCGAGATTTTTAATTTTTCGGCGCTTTGTTTTCAACTGGTGCAACTTACTTATTTTAAGTCGGCATTTACTTATAACCATTTAGTAAGGTACAAACTATGAATAATCATAATACACTCTTGATCAGCAGAACTTTGCTGTTAAGTTTTTTGTTTGCTCTATTAGGGCTGGGGGCTTGTCAACAGGAGGGACCTGCGGAAAAAGCCGGAAAAAAACTTGATCAGGCCACGGAAAAAACCGGGCAGCAGCTTGAAGGCGTAAAGCAGGAGGTGGTGGAAAAAACGGAAACGGTTAAGGAAGCCGCAGGCGCTCAGGCCCAAGCTACCGGTGACTATGTTGATGACGCCATGATTACCGCCAAGATTAAAGAAACTCTGTTAGCGGACGATTTTTTCAAGGCAACTGAAATTAACGTAACAACAGCCAATGGTGTCGTTACCTTAAGTGGAGTAGTGGACTCCGAACAAATCATCGATAAAGCTCTTAGCGTGGCCAATAGTCAGAAAAGTGTGAAATCCGTGCAAAATCAACTGAAGCTGAAACCCGTTGTCTCTAGTCAATAATGGCAGTGACAAACTGATTCGGGCGCTCATCCAGACTATGACGTCTGAGGCGCAACCAAATCAAAATCATCTTCTTGCAGCCTTGCCGGCGGATATATACGAGCGCCTTCTCCCTAATCTGCAATTAATCGCTATGCCGCTAGGTAAAGTGCTATACGAAGCCGGAGGGCAATTGGAATATGTCTATTTTCCCACTACCGCCATTGTGTCTTTGCATTATGTGATGGAAAGCGGCGCAACGGCGGAAATTGCCGGAGTGGGTAACGAAGGCGTAGTGGGCATTTCGGTTTTCATGGGCGGAAAAACCACACCCAGCATGGCGACGGTATTTTCCGACGGCTATGGCTACCGGCTAAAGGCGCGGTTGATATTGGATGAATTCAATCGCACCGGGCCAATGATGAATTTGCTGCTGATTTACACGCAGGCGTTAATGACCCAGGTGTCGCAAACTGCGGTATGTAATCGCCACCATTCCGTGGAACAGCAATTATGCCGCTGGCTATTGTTAACCCTGGATAGATTATCTGGCAATGAATTGGTCGTGACTCAGGAATTGATTTCCACCATGCTCGGCGTCCGCCGCGAAGGCATCACGGAAAGCGCGGGGAATTTGCAACGCGCCGGGTTGATTAGTTACCGGCGTGGGCATATCACCGTGCTGGACCGCGCCGGGTTGGAGTCCCACACTTGTGAGTGTTATCAGGTTGTCAAAAAAGAATTCCATCGCTTGCTCAACAACGCCGGAAAGGTCATCTAGGGTGAGCTTATTCAGGCCTATATTCCAATTTACAGGAAGGTAAATGATGTCAGAAACCATTGACAAACCGGCTATTCCCTCACAGGCCGAAGCAACCCAACAAAGATTGCTCCAAATTCAGGAGGAAAATAATAAGCAGTTGCTGCAAGCCAATCTGACCTTGCAGGTCAGCGAGGCCAAGCTTGCCGTTACGCTAAATTCCATAGGCGATGCAGTAATCGCAACCGACGCCAATGCGTTGGTGACAATTCTCAATCCTCTGGCCGAGCATCTTACCGGCTGGACGCAGGAACAAGCCATTGGCCGGCCGGTGAACGAAGTTTTTAACATCATCAATCAGGAAACCCGTTTACCCTCCGCGATTCCAGTCATGGAAACTTTAGCGAATGGCAATATTCAGGGACTAGCTAACCACACGGTGGTGATAGCCAGGGATGGCAGCGAGCATACTATCGCCGATAGTTGCGCACCGATTCGAGACCGTGACGGTCTGGTGATCGGCGCCGTGCTGGTGTTTCGCGATGTGACGGCGGAATATGCAACTCAACAAGCCTTGCGCGATAATACCGAATTGATCCGGACGATACTCAACACAGTGGCGGATGGCATCATCACGATTCATGCCGGCAGCGGCAGTATAGAGAAAGCTAACCAGGCTGCCGAACGGATGTTTGGTTACCAGACAGACGAGTTGACTGGACAAAGCTTCAGCGTACTGATACCGGAGCTTACCGGCGAACAGCGCAATATTATCCTGGAAAAGGATTGCGCCGGAGTTGCGGGAGGCGCCGGCGGCCTTGGCCGCGAGTGCGCCGGCCAACGTAAGGATGGCATGGTTTTTCCAATTGAGATGGCTATTAGCGAAATGTGGCTGGGAGGAGAGCGTTACTACACCGGCATTTTACGCGATATCACCGCCCGTAAGCAGGTGGAAGACCAACTACGCTGGACTGAAGAGAGTTTTCGGCTAATGGTGGAAAGCGTCACGGATTACGCGATTGTCATGCTGGACCCGGAAGGCCGGGTTGTCAGTTGGAACAGCGGCGCCGAGCGCATCAAAGGCTATAAGGCCGAGGAAATCATCGGACAGGATTTTTCGCTGTTTTATCCGCCTGAAGACATCCGCCTGGATTACCCGCAACGGGATTTGAATATTGTCTTAGCCAATGGCCGGTTCGAGGACGAGGGCTGGCGGGTCCGCAAGGACGGCTCTTACTTCTGGGCTAATGTAGTCTATACGGCGATCAGGGATCAGGGCGGCAATCTGCGCGGTTTTGCCAAGCTAACCAGAGACTTGACCGAACCCAAACGCCTGGATAAAGTGTTGCAGGATAAAAATGCCGAACTGGAAAATGCTAAATCCGTGGCCGAAAAAGCTAGTTTGGCCAAATCGGATTTTCTTTCCAGCATGAGCCATGAGTTACGTACTCCGCTTAACGCCATTCTGGGCTTTGCCCAGTTACTGGAGACCGGTTCGCCGGCGCCGACAGCTTCCCAGCTGCTTAGGCTGCACCAAATTATCAAAGCCGGATGGTATCTGCTGGAATTGATAAACGAAATTCTGGATCTGGCCTTGATTGAGTCCGGCAAATTATCGATGTCTAGCGAACCGGTGTCGCTGAATGAAGTCATGCGGGAATGCCAGGCCATGATAGAACCGCAAGCCCAAATGCGCGACATTCATATCCATTTTTCGCCTTTCGATGACAGATGGTTTGCCTATGCCGATAGAACCCGGGTCAAACAGGTTTTGATTAATCTGCTTTCCAACGCCATAAAATACAATCGCGAACATGGATCTGTCGAAGTAAATTGCATTGCCGGCACTCCGCAATGCTTCCGCATCACCATTAAAGACAGCGGCTTGGGATTGTCTGCGGAAAAGTTGGCGCAGCTATTTCAGCCGTTTAACCGTCTCGGACAGGAAAACGGCCCGGTAGAGGGCAACGGCATCGGATTGGTTGTCACCAAACAACTGGTCGAGCTCATGGGCGGCAATATCGGCGTGAAAAGCACTGAGGGAGTGGGCAGCGAGTTTTGGGTTGAGCTGATTCGTAACCCTATGCCGGAGGTTAGCAATGGTAATGGCAAACCTGTAGAACCTGCGCCGCAAACTCTGGCGAATGAGGCTTTACGCACACTGTTGTATGTGGAAGACAATCCGGCTAATCTGCTGCTGGTTGAACAAATCATTGCCGATCATCCCTATGTCCGCTTGCTTAGCGCCCGGGACGGCGCTCTTGGCATTGCAATTGCGCGAGCTCAGCTTCCGAATGTGATTTTAATGGATATTAATCTGCCGGGGATAAACGGCATCGAAGCCTTGAAAATTCTGCACGGGGATCCGCTGACGGCAGCCATACCCGTAGTTGCCCTTAGCGCCAACGCCATGGCGCGTGATATTGAGAAAGGCCTGGAAGCAGGATTCTTCAGATATCTCACCAAACCCATCAAGATTAATGAATTTGTGAAAGCTCTGGACGATGCATTGCATTTTTCTGAGATGAAACCGGACAAATAAGATGATTAGCGAACAAGCCATTCTAAACGCCAAAATTTTGATCGTTGACGATAAGCCATCCAATGTGCTTTTGCTGAGGGAAATGCTGGAAGATACCGGTTATTCCAGAGTTGCGTCCACCTCTGATCCCTATGCAGTTTGCGAGCTGCATAAAAAAAACCGCTATGATTTGATCTTGCTGGACTTGCTGATGCCGGGTATGGATGGATTCCAGGTAATGGAGGGGCTTAAGGAAATTGAAAAGGAGAGCTATCTCCCCGTTCTTGTCATCACCGCACAACCTGGACATAAGTTGCGGGCGCTGACCGCCGGCGCTAAGGATTTCGTGGCTAAACCGTTTGATCTGATCGAAATACAGACGCGTATTCATAATATGCTGGAAGTACGGTTATTACATACTAGATTGGCGGATTATAACAAAGTGCTGGAACAGACAGTGCTGGAGCGGACTGCCGAGTTGCGGGAAAGCGAGGCGCGTTTCCGCCGGTTGGCGGAACTGTCGTCGGATTGGTATTGGGAACAGGACGAAACCGGTAATTTTACCAAGGTTTACGGCCCTGTGCTGGAAATGCTGGGGATAGTTGTTGACCAGGCAGTGCACAAAACTGCTCATGATAAAGGTGGGCGCTGCTGGAATGAGGCTGACCTGGAAACACTTAAGGCAAATCTGTACGCCAGACGGCCATTTCTGGATTTAGTCTACAGCCGGACAAATGAAGATGGCTCCAGACAATATTTAATGGTGAGCGGGGAACCGATGTTCGGCGCATCAGGCCGGTTTACCGGCTACCGTGGGGTAGGCAAGGATGTGACTAAAACGATAGTTCCCAACTATGAACCCGAACATGAACAGTGATGAGCTGACAAACCGCTCATGCTTCGACAGCCTCCTAGGAGGCGAACTTAGGGCATAGGGCGCAATAGGCGTTAGCCGTATTGCGCCGCATGTTGGCCTTCGATCATCCGGCGTATTACGCTTTGCTAATACGCCCTATGCCCTGTATACGCTATCGGACAGCCTCCTAGTTACGTCAGCAGATTTTTTTTAGGTTTATTAACTAGGTTGGCGGGGTTTGGTTTAACGCAGTTCAACTGAACTCAAGGGTATGCTGGGGGTGGTGTCAAGCAGCAATTGAATTGGCGCAGGATTGTGGCAGCAGACGATCAAATTCCGTTTTAACCACGCCATAGCACTCGCAAACACGATTTTCCAGTCCGGCGCGGTCAAGTACGGAGATGCAACCGCGTTTGTAATGAATTAATCCTGCCTGTTGTAATTTTCCGGCCGCCTCGGTGACGCCTTCCCGGCGTACGCCCAGGTTATTAGCTATCAATTCCTGCGTCATGGTCAATCGGTTGGAAGGAAGCCGGTCAAGGCTTAGCAGCAGCCAACGGCAAAGTTGCTGATCTACCGAATGGTGGCGATTACAGACTGCGGTCTGCGCCATTTGGGTAATCAGCGCCTGAGTGTAACGCAACAGCAAATGCAGCAGTTCGCCATGCAGTCTGAATTCCTGAATGGCATACTGAGCCTTTACCCGATAGGCATATCCGCCGCTTTGCACCACGGCCCGATGCGGCATGCTGCCGCCGCCCATAAATAAGGCGATGCCGATCAGACCATCGTTGCCGACCACGGCTATTTCCGCGGAAGCGCCATTTTCCATGACATAAAGCATGGATACGATGCAATTCGATGGGAAATAGGCGTAACGCAGTTCGTCTCCCGACTCGTAAATGACTTTACCCAGCGGCATTTCGACGAGTTCCAGGTGGGGATATAGCCGCTCGTACTCTTCCGATGATAAGGCAGCCAGTAGCAGGTTATCTCTAGGGCTTTGGTTTTCAGTCATAACACAATCCTAATCGATGGTTTTCGAATAATAAGGTAGAGCGCTGCCGGATATGTTTGGCTGGATCTTATAATAATTTAAACATATTAAGTCTCTGTATACTATAGGGAATATTACTTATAGGCGTCATCGTGGAAACCGCAGTTGATAGAAGTTTTTTCCTGCAATATCTGTCACAACCGCGGTTACCAGGATGATCCGGAAATTTTTTTGAAGAAATTATTCCTGAATAAAAAGTCAGGATGTTTTTAAATTTGACGCTAACCAAATAGACCAATTAGCGGTTTTTAGGGATTATCCAAGAAACCGCAGGATATATATGTGCGGAACAGTTATCATGGATGTAATTTAAGAGTAGGGTGGGCATGATAATGCCCACGAGGTTAGGCCTTTGGATCGATCCCGCTGCTGTTTTTAGGTTTAAGGTAGAACGGCGGCAAGCAAATCACCTTCTGTCGTGTCCGCCATAGCCTCCGTGATAGCCGCCGCCGTGACCATAGCCACCGCCGCCAACAAAAAAGCAGGACGTTAATGACAACAACAATAATAATATTAAAATTAATTTTTTCATCTTTATTTAATGTGCAGTGGGCCGCCATTGAGCAGCGCGTTGTTGTTCATTGGCAATTTGCTCGGCTGTTAATTCCTGATTTAGTTCGTCCAGAATGGCATGGGCTTGATCAGTAGCCGCCAAGGTTAACCACATATAAGCCAGTTGATGGTCTTTCGGTACCCCTTCGCCTTCAAAATAGCAGAGGCCAAGATGGTACTGGGCGTTTTTATCGCCTTGTTGTGCAGACAGTTTGAACCATTTTACGGCTTCATCGGGATTTTTCTCCACGCCTTCGCCGCGTATGAACATCAGGCCGAGATTGACTTGGGCGAGGGCATCGCCTTGCTCGGCAGCTTTCTTAAACCATTTATGGGCTTCCCGGTATTGTTTGGGTACGCCATCGCCGTTAACATACATTAAGCCAATATTGAATTGAGCCAATACATCGCCTTGTTCGGCTGATTTTAAATACCATTCCGCAGCAGTTTTAAGGTCGGCCGGCGTACCTTCACCGTTTGCGTAGATGACGCCCAAATGATATTGAGCCAACGCATTGCCTTGCAGAGCGGCTAAATGAAACCATTTTTTTGCTTCCCGGTAATCAATAGCGACATCGCTGCCTAAAGCGTATTTGGCGCCTAAGTCGGTTTGGGCGACGGCGTCGCCTTGTTCTGCGCGTTTAATTAAATCAGTCAATGTCTCCTCCGCCCATGCCGCGGACGACAATAAAAGCCAGACATTGAATATTACCGCTACCCATTTCAATTGCATTTTGGTTTTCCTGATAAAAAATCTTTAAAAAATATTGGCCTGACTAATCAAATATAATGAAGTTATCGGTTGATCATTAGGCCGTAACCTCAAACAAGTGAGGTTCTTCTTCATGGCTGTCCGGATGATTAGCTGTCAAGGCCAGAGTCAGAGCTGCCGAGGAAGGGTTTAGGCTATCGACCATTGAACTTGGGATCAGAATCGTGGCGCCGCGTTCCTTAGTTGCTTCGTAAATAATGTTCATGGCGCGAAGTTGCAGCGCTTCAGGATGGCCGGCATAAATATTGGCCGCCTCCACAAACTTTCCGGCGATTGCCGCTTCCGCGGAGCCCAGTATCACCCTTGCCTGTTTTTCCCGCTCCGCCTGGGCTTGACGGGACATGGCGTCCTGTAGCGCCTCAGGTATGGCGACGTCGCGAATCTCCACCGAACTGACCGATATGCCCCAAGGCGCTGTTTTCCGGCTGATTTCATCTTTTAAGTGCGCATCTGCTTCCTGCCTGTCGGACAATAGTGCGGCCAGCATTGAAGAGCCTATCATTTCGCGTAGCGACGTTTGCGCTACCCTGTCTATGGCCTCACGATAATTGGTGATTGCCAAGGCGGCTTTTTCTGCGTCGTTTACATGCCAGAATATGATCGCATCGACATTCACCGGCACAGTGTCTTTGGTTAATGCCTGCTCGGCATTAAAGGCCGTGGTTTGAATACGTTCGTCAATGATGGCGACAATGCTGTCAATAATAGGGACAATCACAAACATTCCCGGTCCTTTTACGCTTTGCAGTTTACCCATGCGCAGGATGACGAATTTCTGCCAGACATTCGCCATTTTTAGCGATAAGGCAATGATGGTTGCGGCGATAAACAAGAACAGCGCCGGATAAGGGCCTACCCACATGCCGGCGGCTATGCCGGCGACAATACAGACACTGACTAGGAAGGATGTGATGGGATTCATATCTAATGCGCCTTGGCTGGATGTGGTATGCAGCTATCAATACCAGTTACGGCAGGTTATTTCTGTACGGTATCGTACATAGGCAAATCTAAAACATGGAATGGGCGGTTTTTCATTATCACCAGCCAACCTAGTAGGCGAATGGGTAGGGGCTAAACAGACCACCCCTACCTGATAGTAGATTTTGCTTGGCAATTGCTCTGTTAATTTTTTTATTTTTAGCGGGCTTTGCCTGCTTCCGTTGCGGCCGGGACTTCTATTAATTGACCGCTTTTTACATCATAGATATAACCGTAGACCGGTATGCCGCCAGGCACTAAAGGATGCGATTTAATGCGGGTGACGTCTTCCAGCACACTGTCCGCTTGATTTTTGATGGTTAGCCAATCAATATATTTTGCTTCCGTAGAGCCGGGGCCGGCGCCGGTGTCATGCCAGCCGGAAGCATCTATGCTGGCGGTTTTCAGGCTGCTGGCCAGCAAGTCGCGCATGATATCGTCAGTAAAGGTTTCCATGCCGCAATCGGTATGGTGAATCACAAACCATTCTTTGGTGCCGAGTAATTTGTAGGATATGACCAGCGAACGGATAGCGTCATCGCTGGCGCGGCCACCGGCGTTTCGGATCACATGCGCATCGCCTTCCGACAAGCCGGCGTATTTAGCCGGATCAAGCCGGGCGTCCATGCAGGTAAGAATGGCGAATTGCCGGGCTGGGGGCATCTCCAGATCGCCTTTGGTGAAAGCAGAGACATAATTGCGATTGGCTAACAGGACTTCGTTATTTATTTTGCTCATAAAAAACCCTTAAAGTTGAAAAAAACGTCTGGCCCATTTTTGAAAACCAGACGACAAGTACTATCTCCACTTTGAATTGTATCTATATCAACTACTGGTTTAAAGAGCTTGAATAGTTTATAAAATGTAAAGTTTCAGTTTATAGTGGGGGAGGGCATGGATAAATTCAATAACATGCAGGTGTTTTGCCGGATAGTCGAGCTGGGGACTTTTTCCGCAGTGGCTAAAGAATTGAAATGTTCAACCATGATGATCAGCAAATATATGGCGCAATTGGAAGCCTCGCTGGGGGTAGTGTTGCTGCATCGCACCACCCGCAGCATGAGCTTGAGCGCGGCCGGCGAAGCTTACTATAATCGCAGCCGGCAGTTATTGGAAGATTTGGCTGAATTGGAGACGGCTACCGCTCAGATGGGGGAATGCGTGAAAGGACATATTAGAATCAGTGCGCCTATTGATTTTGGCGGTATATATATGGCGCCGGCCATAGAAAAATTCCTGCGTATATATACCGAAGTGCGGATATTGATGACGCTGGACAATAAACCTCCTAATTTACGCAACGGCAGCTTCGATATTTCCTTGTTGGTCACCGATACCTTGGATCCTGGCGTAGTGGCGCGGAAAATTGCCCAAACCCGCTTATGCACTTACGCCTCGCCGGCCTATCTTGCTGAAAACGGCAGTCCGCAAGTGCTGGAAGACTTAACTTCGCATTCCTGTTTACATTATCTGGATACGCCGCACGGCGATTACTGGCTGTACAATGTGGCTGGTGCGGTAAAAAAAATTAAAACCGATTGGCTTCTGTCCTCCAACAATGGCCGGGTGTTATGTCAGGCGGCCAGCGCCGGCATGGGCATCGTCCGCGTACCGACATTATCCGCAGCGCCTTATCTGCAAAGTGGGGAACTGGTGGAAATTCTGCCGGATTTCCCAGGCACGGAATTAGCGATTTACGCCACCTATCTGCAACGGCGCTTCTATCCGGCCAAACTCAGCACCTTTATCGATTTTCTGCTGCGCTATTTCAGGTGCATTACAGACGACACTAAAGTCTCATAGGATTTCGAGTATCTTTTGTCATCTTCTTCAAAAAAAAACGCCAAAAAAACGCGCAGGGGGATGGGGTCGCAGCTAAGTTGCAGCTGGGCAATGTCGCATATTCTAGCACTAGCAGGTGAAATTCCTGCCTCGGTAACTGCTAGCCACAGGCCGAGTATCGAGCCTTGCAAGTAAGATGGTAACCATGAAATGGGGTCACCCATTAATTGTTTGCATTTATTGCTGACCAAGTTGAAACCAATTTTCCAAATTGATTTTCTAAATTATCAAGGTGAGCCTGGTAGGGTGGGCATGATAATGCCCACGCGTTTTGGCTTTGTCTTTCAATAAGCCCAGGGGACGTTTGCTTATGGACTTGGTTTTTAATGGCTTGGCAAAATTTAATATCGTTTCCACTTTATCCAGGGGTAAAGTATGGATTTCGTTAAGCACGGCTTGTTCGATTTCGACTCTATTAATGGAAACTGGGGGGGCAATGTTGTTAAGATATTGGCAGAGCTTACCTTAACTCAAAAATTTTTTCAGTTCTTATTTCTACGCTTTAGACCACTTTAACAAAGAGCATACCTAAATTACTGACGGTAGATTTTACGGTATATTAAAAATTGAATTGGATTAAATCCTTCACTATCCTCTTCGTCACTATAAATCGCCTTGCTACGCTCACCCCGCGAAGCAATATGACAAAGCGTATTTGGAAATTCTATTCTTAATATATCACCTGTGCGACATGGGAACTGCGTCACCGAAAAACCGAAGTGATCATTATCGCTCTTGAAGAATCGGACATCTCACCTAAAAGGGAGGATAGACAACAGATTTTCGTGCTTGCTTCTCTGGCTGGTTGCTGGGAAGGCGAACTGGAGCTAGCGCCTCAAGGCGCGGATTTTTGACCTGTGAAGAAAAGAATCTAATTAACTTTTTCATAATATGTAGCCATTATTTGTACCTGACCCGAATGGCGCTTACTTAAGAATATAATATCTCTAAATCAATACGTTATAAGTTAATTCGCGCCATCGTAGGTTGGGTTAGCTCGATAGAGCGTAACCCAACAATCGAAGCTATAGCCACTTTCAATGCCGTCGTGTTGGGTTACGGCTATCGCCTTATCTACATGGATGTAGTATATGCAGGAATTGCAGGAGAAAATTCCTGTTATCTACATGGATGTAGTGTATGCAGGAATTGCAGGAGCAAATTCCTGTCCACCCAACCTACACTATTGAAATTTAAGAACAATCTCCTTATGTAAGCACCATTCGTACCTGACCCCTTTTTGTGCTTTTTGTGTTCATAGTAATGGATTAACGACAGTCAAGCATTTTTCAAATTCTTGACCATTTTGTAGGTCTTCACTATATAAATTAGTGCAACCAGCATCAATTGCGGCGGCAACAATCAGGCTATCCCAATAACTTAAAGAGTAAGCGCTTCTCAACCGGGATGCCAATAAATGTTGTGCGGAATTTGATGGTATAACATCGCAATCCCGATACCAATCTGTGATTAATTCTCGTATACGTTCTTCCGGTAAGAATGTTTTTTTGATCAGGTTGCTGCAAATTTCACGAATGACTTGAGAACTAATGACAGGTCGGTGTTGATTCAATATAAAAGCAGATGCAGTTTGGTATTTAGAGTCACCTTGATTATTGATCAATGCATATAGCCAAATGTTGCTGTCAATAAAGACTTTACCGCGCATTGGCTTCTTCACGGCTCAAGGGTGTAAATTCATCGACCTTTAGCGGATTCTTGATGAATTTTGCTAATGAGGAATCAGCTAGTGTTTTGCCGTTATGAGGTTTTTCCTGGTTTTTTTCAACTAAAAATTCGACAAAGTCGAAAACTTCCGCCTGCTTTGATTCAGGTAGCGATTGTAAATGTTCAATCAATTCAGCAAAGCCCATGTCATTTCCTGTTTTGCGATTGTTCGTATCAGTTTTTAATAATTATACTATTTTTAATTTCTTCATCCTAACCCCTATGAGGTAAACCCCTTGATGGAGCATTGATTGACGGCCTTGAAGCCAAACTAAAATTCCGCTATTGACCCTGTTCTCCCTTGAGTTTTTTCACTTGAATGGCTTACATACTGTCGTCAGAAAGCATTGAGAATCATTATTGATTTTGATAGAAAAATTAAGCAAGCAATTTGAATTGCCATATAATCCGAATATGGATACTTCAATATCCAACCGAGGTATTAGTAATTGTTTCAAAAGTTTTCACCTTTATGATGCGCCATGGCAGAGGTCTTGGGAATCGGGGGTATTTGGCAAAGGTTTCGCCAGCATGTGCTGATATTTGCTCCTGCAATACCAGCATACACAACATCCATGTCGATAACGCTGGCGCAAAACCTACACGGACGTACTTGCGGCGTCCTTTGACAAATACCACCGGTTTCCAAGACAGGGGAATACCAATGATTTAAATGCATAGAGGTTTCTCGTTAATCGCTTAATGCGAAGACTGATGAAACTTTTAATACATCCATATGCTTGTTGCAACGTTGCTTAAGGTCATGATCACCAATACCATAAATTCATGAAAATCGATTCTAAATCGGCATCTCCAAAACCTGAAAGCGCCGGGAATACCGGCATCGTGGCAGCGGTGCGCGGTAGCGTGGTCGATGTGCGGTTTGACGGGCATTTGCCGCCGATCTACTCGGTGTTGCGCGCCGGTGAAGCCGGGCGGATTTTCATTGAAGTATTGGCGCAGCGCGATGCCCGGCATATCAGAGGCATTGCCTTGACGCCGACCCAGGGGCTGGCGCGCGGCATGCCAGTGCAGGACACCGGCGGGCCTTTGCTTGCCCCGGTTGGAAAAGGCATATTGTCGCGGATGTTCGATGTGTTTGGAAATCCGATAGACCGGCAGCCCGCGCCTGCGGACGTGCAATGGCGCTCGGTGCATAGGCCGCCGCCGCCGTTGGCCAGACGTTCTACGCATTCTGAAATATTCGAAACCGGCATCAAGCTTATTGATGTGCTGATGCCGCTGGAACGCGGGGGCAAAGCCGGTTTGTTTGGCGGCGCCGGGGTAGGCAAGACGGTTTTGCTGACGGAAATGATACACAACATGGTTGGCAAACAACAAGGCGTCAGCATCTTTTGCGGAATAGGCGAGCGTTGCCGGGAAGGTGAGGAACTTTATCGGGATATGCGCCAAGCCGGGGTGTTGGCGGATATGGTGATGGTGTTCGGGCAAATGAACGAACCGCCGGGGGCGCGTTTCCGGGTCGGCCACGCGGCTCTGACCATGGCCGAATATTTCCGGGATGACGAACATCGCGATGTGTTATTGTTGATGGACAATATTTTCCGATTCATACAGGCCGGTATGGAAGTATCCGGTTTGATGGGGCAGATGCCTTCGCGGCTGGGTTATCAGCCCACTATGGGTACGGAGCTGTCCGGCCTGGAGGAGCGCATCGCCAACACCGATACCGGGGCGATTACCTCCATCCAGGCTGTCTATGTGCCGGCTGACGATTTCACGGACCCGGCGGCGGTGCATACTTTTTCTCATCTTTCCGGCTCCATCGTCCTGTCGCGTAAACGCGCCAGCGAAGGCTTGTATCCGGCCATAGATCCTCTGCAATCCCGTTCCAAGATGGCGGCGCCGGGCATTGTCGGCGAGCGCCATTATCGCCTGGGACAGGAAATCCGCCGCACCCTGGCGCAATATGCCGATTTAAAAGATATTATCGCCATGCTGGGCCTGGAGCAGCTGTCGACGGAGGATCGCAATGTAGTGGCGCGGGCTCGCCGCCTGGAGCGTTTTCTGACCCAGCCGTTTTTTACGACCGAACAGTTTACCGGCATTAAAGGTAAACTGGTCAGTCTTGAAGCGGCGCTGGATGGTTGTGAGCGTATTCTGAACGATGAATTTAAAGATTATCCGGAAAGCGCGCTTTATATGATAGGTGGTATCGATGAAGCCAGGTCAAAATCAAAAGCCGGTTTATCCGCAGTCTAGTTTGTTGCCCGGTTAAATAGTGAAGCGTTGGAGATAGCGATGAATCTTAAGGTGCTGTTGCCGTCCCATGTCCATACCGAAAAATCCGCGGTGCTGCGAATCGTGGCGGAAACCTACGCCGGTTCGTTCGGACTGTTGCCAAAGCGCCGCGACTGCGTAGCGGCGTTGGCGCCGGGGATTTTGATCTACGAAACGGCAGCGGATGGGGAAATGTATCTGGCTATCGACGAAGGGGTGCTGGTTAAAACCGGCCCGGATGTGCGGGTATCGGTGCGCCGGGCCATAGCC
>CAVUMJ010000414.1:0-7627 GCA_963741375.1 uncultured Pseudomonadota bacterium | reverse complement strand
GATGTCAATCGCTTACAACAAGAAGGTTTTGAATGCTTGAGATTGGACTTGGCTGATTCCGATAGCATTAAGCTGGCAGTGCAGCAATTGCTGGAGCTGACTGCCGGTCGAGTTGATGTATTGTTTAACAATGGTGCATTTGGTCAGCCTGGGGCAGTTGAAGATTTAAGCCGTGAAGTTTTAAGAAATCAGTTTGAAACTAATTTTTTTGGAGTTCACGAGTTAACAAATTTACTCATACCGGTTATGCGTCAACAAGGATATGGGCAAATTATTTATAATAGCTCTATATTGGGATTTGTCGCGATGAAATACAGAGGGGCCTATAATGCCAGTAAATTTGCTTTAGAAGGTCTGGCTGACACTTTGCGTTTGGAATTGCGTGAAACAGGCATACAGATAGTGCTGATTGAGCCGGGGCCTATTGAAACCCTGTTTAGAAAAAATGCTATGGAACATTATCAGAAAAATATTGACCCTGGCAAAAGTTTTCATAAGACAACTTATTTGTCAATGGAGAGCAGGTTACAAAAACCGGGGCAGGCTGCACTCTTTACTTTGCCTGCTACCGCAGTAGCTAAAAAGGTTATTCGTGCGATTGAGTCTGAACATCCGCACAGCCGTTATTTTGTCACCTTTCCGACATATTTATTTGCATGGCTAAAGCGTCTGTTACCCACCGCATGGCTGGATAAAATTCTGGCCGGTATTGATTGAAATTAAGCAGTATCCCGGTTTTTGATTGTAAATGTCATAAAGTTGCAATAAATATGCTATGAAACCTTATTTATTATGCTATTATCGCCTTTACATGTAGCTAGATGAACTCTTTTTGTTAACAGCTATATGTTCTTAATAAAAATAACTGTGAGGTTTTCATGAAAATTTTAAAAAGCGCTGTAATTGCATTTTCTTTAGCTGTTGCAATGGGTTCATTCTCAACTGCTGCTGTTGCTGAGGCAGGTAGAACACACTTCAAACCTCTTGATGCGGCTAATAGCGTTGGTGATAGCATCAATGCTGCATTGACTGCGATCAATAATGGTGCTGAAGATAAAGATGTTATTGTACTGATTAAAAAAGCATCAGACACAGCCGAGGAAATAAATGCCAATGACAAAGTTTCTAGAGAAACTTCAAAAGTCATTAAACATTTAAAAGCAGGGGCGGCTTCAGCAAAAGCAGCTGATCTGACAACAACTAAAGAACATTTGGCAAAAGCTAAAGAAGTTCTGGAAAACTTGAAAAAATTAATTTAGTTCGAGTTTCAACCGGGGTGTCTAAAACACCCCGATCCCCCCCCGTTTTCATTGGTGTAGTCTATCTACAAATAGAAATGCCTTCTATTCAAGTCTTCCTCAAGCTTAGCCAAAAGTTGTTTTGCACTTTTAGCCTGTAGTGCATGCCAGTCAAATTGAGTACTTCCTTCAAGTAATTGCCATCGTTGCAACAAGTTTTTCAGTTTTAGGCAATTACTACTGGTAAAGTGAAATTGACTAACTAAAAACTGATAAATTTCAGCATTATTGATCGGTATTATCTGTTGCAGGCCGATGATTTTAGCAATCAACTTTTCTATTAATGGTAATTGTTGATTTATCCAGACAGATACCAAATCTTCGCTAATATTTTGAATTGAAGATTCATCATTATCCGAAACAATCTTCAAGCAATGAATCAATTCTACTGAGGTAAATTTACAAGCCATTTCGTAAAACGCCGAGGCTTCCAGGTCGTATAAATAGTCTGTCGAATAAAGCGTACTGGGTTTGGCTAAGCTCTGTACGGTCATTGTTTCGCAGTCAACTTTAAAAGGAGCTTGCGGATAAAATTTTTTGCCACTTTCAGCGTCGACAATTTTATCGGCTAGAAATACCGAGCCAAGCTTAAAGTATTGATGTCCGCAAATGCCAAGATTAATTAGCAAAGAATTTTGCTGGTTTGGAGATAAAGCCAATGCGTAACCAACCGCACCTGCCATCGCGGTTTTGCCGATTCCGGAAATGACAATAACTTTTTCACTGTTGGAGAAAATTGTAAATGGGTGTTTATGCGGATGTCTTGATAATTGCCAATGCTGAATAAGTGGTTTGGCCTCACACGGCAAAGCAGTAAATATGAAAATCTGCGGGGTCATCTTTGTATAAAAATATGTTAATTTTTAATGTATTGTTGCACTTTGTTAAGAAATCACTTAAATTAAGTTAGTCTTAACATTATTAAGGAGTATGGCATGTTAAATTCCAGAAATGCTCGACTGGAAAAAGCAACTCAAAGTAAGCATCTGGTTGCTGTTTTGCAGGAGGATCGTCAAGCAATGTGGGCAATGTATTGCAAAATTGCAGAAATGAAGCCGGTTTTTGCTAATAGTAAAAAAGTACGGCCTGTATTGTCTCGCTTTTCGCAATTATTAATCGACTATATTTCCTTAGGTCATTTTTGTATTTATGAACAATTGTTAGCTGAAAAACAACAAAAAGCTATTCTTTCATACGCCAATCAACTTTATCCGGAGTTTTCAAGCACCACACAATCAGCTATGTTGTTCAATGATGCGTATAAACGTGATAACCGTAATTTAAATCCGGATAATTTGGCCTCAGATTTATCATCATTAGGTGAAGACTTGGCTAAGCGGATGGAATTGGAAGATCGTTTATGTTCAATGCTTTTGCATTGATTTAAAAAATCTTTCAGTTCGCAAAGAAAAAAGAGGTATTCTGTTGCCGATTGCAAAACAATTCCTCATTGCCGTTTGATAAGTTGAAATCGAAAGTTTATTTATTATTGCTTGAGATACCGGAAATCGAAGTGTCAGCGCCTTTAAGGAACAAGGCTTTGAGCCGATCGAATGCAGTTTGCAGGGTCTTTTCCATGACAACCTGATTGCCGATTGAAACAATTACTCGTGCCAATTCAGGTATTTTGGTTTGGGTTGCCAGCATATAAATTGGTTGTACGTAAAGAATCGATTTACCCATTGGTAAAATTACCATCCTACCCTTTTTTACTTCCGATCCCTGTTGATTCCATAAAGTAAATTGAGCGGCAATTTCAGGGTCTTGATCAATTAAAGCATCAACTTGTGAAGGGCCATTTACTTGGATAGCCTTTGGGAATTGGAAAATAGTAATGCCAGGTTTGTAAGAATGATCGCAATGATCACTATCTAAAGAACTGGCAACCCCAATCATGCTTAAATTATCCCGGTGTATTGGAGTCATAGGATTAATCATCACAAATTCTTCTTCATCGTCGCAATGTTCAAAATCCATGGTAAGAAAATAGGGCATTAATGGTTGACCTTCTACCAATGGATATTGCCATGTTTCTGCTTGCTCATAGAACAATGCCGGATCGGTCTGATGATATTTTGCATAAATCTTCATCTGCATATAGAACAAATCGCGTGGATAACGCAGATGTTGTTGCAATTCATCTGGCATATCGGCCAATTTTTTGAAAAAACCCGGATAGGCTCTGCTATAAGCACTAATGATAGGGTCTTCAGAATCGGCAATATAATAATCTACATGACCATCATAAGCGTCTACGACAATTTTTACCGAATTCCGAATATAGTTGAATTCTTGTTTGCCATCCAGATAATCATCTTCAGCTGGTTTTGACACAGGATAAAAATTTGATAGCGTATAAGCATCTTGGATCCAATAAAAACGGTCTTTGCCAACAACTAAATAAGGATCTTTATCCAAATGTAAAAAAGGGGTAATAGTACGGATTCTTTCTTCAATATTACGGTGTATCAGCAGTTTGCTGTCTTGGGTAATAAAACGCGACAAAAATATTTTTTCATCTTTCAAATAAGAAGCTAGAAGCACTTTTCTAAAATACGAATTGACCGGGATGCCTGAGTCTCCCATATACTCCTTGGAGTCACTGGCAGATGTGCCGGAAATATTATCTATCTTCAGGGTGTTGGGGACAATTGCATATTCATGGGCTTCCAGACCATAATAGATGTCTGGATATTTGACAGAAAAACCCACACTGGAACTTAAATCCAGATCTCGTAAATACCAGATGATGGGTATTCCTGCATCCTGAGCTGCTGGAGAGACAACTGCTCCATAACCGTGGGTATAGCGTAGGTGATCATTCTCCCAATTCTGTGCTTCTTTAGGTAGTTTTTCAACATTGATTTCCCGAGCCGCCAGATTGACCTGCTGATAGTGATTATTGATGAAATATCGATCTTCATCGACAGACGGAAAATTATAATACGGCCTGATACCTTGTAATTGCATATAACTGTCTATCAAAAATTCTCTGTCCCAAACCGGGATATTTTCAAAATGCTTTGTGGTTGACCAGTTTTCAATGTCTTTGCTGGCATCAACATCAACTTTAAATTCTATATTTTTGATGCTGGCTAAATTGTAAGCATTTAAAGTGGCTTCAATATTGTCATGCATTTCATCTGCTTCAATTCGGCTGAAGTTTGGTTTGACGATGAATTGTTCAATCATTTCAGGGATAACATGTATGTGTTGCAACCAAAATGTCATAAATAGACAGCCTAAAGACATATAAATCGGGATTTTACTGCGATGTTTTTCTGAAAAAACATAAAAAATCCCGGAAATGCTGATGACCAGCATGGCAATGATGGAAAACCAGATTAATGGTAGCTTGTAACGAAGTTCAATAAATCCAGGACCAAAAAATATCGGTTCGTTGCTATTGGTATAAAGTAGGGAAAAACGGTCAAGCAATAGTCCCCAAATGACAAATAGCACAACAAAAATAAACAATATGCATAAGTGAGTTTTAGCTCCGAGTGGAAACTCCCTGTTTTCGACGGGTAAAAAATGATGTTCCAGCCAGTAAAGTATGCCTGCCACAGAAAAGACCGCCAGAGATGCAATTAACAATTGTTTTTGAATCAACAAATAAATTGGATACGAGAGCATGTAAAAGCTCACATCATTACCATACACGGGATCGACAATTCCCGAGGGAGAGCCAAAGAAAAATAATAACGCTTGCTCCCAGTGCAAATAAAACGGAATAGCAATCAGGAGAGCTAAAATCAGTGAAATTACAGTGTAAACTTTTGTAGAACCGGATAAAAATACATCTACTACAATTTGATAGTGTCGTCTTTGTTTTTCGTCCATTAATATTTCATCGGGCGGATTGAGTCCCAAGTAGCGTGAAGCAATCCAAAAGTGAAATAAGAAAATCACAAAGAAGAAAACAGTGACTATACCGGAGAAAATAAAACGGTATAGAACTTTTAACCAGAAATAGGCTTCAAAATTCAGTGATTCAAACCACCAAAGATCAACAAAAAAATTGATAAACACAAAATATAATGCAATATACAGGACGATGGCGAGAACTAGAGCGCCTGTCAGGATGGGAAACAGTTTCCAGTTACGCATAAACTCCTCTTGGTTTGGATTGGCTATTGCGGTTCATTGCTAGGCATCAGATTCTGGTTTTATGAGTCTAATATTCTATCATTCAAATAAGGATAGTCTTTATCAACTATTAAAAGTAAGTAATCTTCAAAAAAATTACGTTGTTTACAGAGTTCGGTTGGCGTATGGTTAAGAAAAAAGCTTTTTATAGTAGAGCAAAAAATGAGGGGGAAAAATGGGAATTATTAATAATCTTGCAAGAAGACGTTTTCTACAAAAAACTCTTACGGGAGCTGTGGTTGCAGCTGTACCGCAATGGTTATTTGCCAATACTGGCGTCAAAAATACTGCCGCTACACCGAATTTTAATCCCGATGTGGAATTAGAATTTAGCGCCCAACAAGCTAAAGTTGCAATTTTAAGTAAAGGGCCGGCGACACCAGTACAAAAATATTACGGATCTGTGTTGCGAGGGCCGGAAAATACTTTAATACAGTTAGCTGATAATTATTTAGGCCCAATACTAAATTTGCAAAAAGGCCAGAAAGTTAGAGTTTATTTTACAAACAGACTAAACGAACCCAATATTATTCATTGGCACGGTCTACATGTACCGCAGTTTGCCGATGGTCATCCCATGTATACTATACAGCCTGGAGAACGCTATATTTATGAGTTTGAAGTAAAAAACCGGGCAGGAATTAGTTTTTATCATTCGCATGCCCATGATTTGACGGCCGAACAGGTATATCGAGGTTTGGCTGGGTTGATTTTGGTCACTGACCAGGAAGAAAGCAAGCTGGAGTTGCCGAGCGCTGAATATGATCTACCGCTAGTTCTCCAGGATCGAAGATTTAATTCAGAAAATCAACTGCAATATCTGCACGCAATGCCAGAAAGAATTCTAGGTTTTCTGGGCGATACAATTTTGGTTAATGGCAAACCAAGTGCCGAGTTTTCTGTAAAATCCCGAGCTTATCGTTTTAGGACAGTTAATGGCTCAAATTCCAGAATTTATAAATTAGGTTGGGAGGATGGCACGCCGCTGATTGCTATTGGTAGTGATGCCGGATTGTTGCCTCATCCGGAATTTAAGCCTTATATCATGTTGGCGCCTGGGGAAAGAGTGGATTTATGGCTGGACTTTAGTGGGCGGAAAATTGGTGACAAGCTAGTGATGTATAGTTTACCATTTTCAGGGGTTATGCCGCATATGTACGAAATGATGACAAGACATCAGGGTGGCATGGGCCAGGGTGGAATGGGTATGATGCATCAAGCTTTGCCACAAGGCAGTAAATATCCGATTGCCACTTTCAAAGTGACGGCAAAACAGAATGATTCACCAAAACTGCCGGAAAAGCTGGTTGCCTTTCAACGTTTAACCCAAAATCATTCGGATAATCCCTATACACCGATACCAATCTCTATTTCCATGAAGCATATGAAACCGACTTTGAATGGTATGTCCTTTGCCATGGACAGAGTCATGGATTTTGAAAGAGTGGCTTTAGGTTCTATCAAGAAAATTAAGCTTTACCATGAACATGGCAAGCAGACTGAACATCAGAGCATGGGCATGATGTCCGGAAGACATAGCGAACAGGGTTCAGCTGAAGGCGGCCCCCATAATATGATGGCGGGAATGGCAGGCATGATGCAAATGGCACATCCTATTCATTTTCATGGCCAGCAGTTTCAAGTTATTAGCAGAAATACTCAATCGGTCAATGCTGCGAATTATGAAACCATCAAGCATGGTTTGATTGATTCTGGATGGAAAGATACCGTATTGGTGATGCCGGGCGAAGAAGTGGAAATTATTAAACCGTTTCAGGATTATAAAGGCTTATTCTTGTATCACTGCCACAATTTGGAACATGAAGATTTGGGCATGATGCGGCAATTTTTAATCGAGTAATCAAGTAATCTGCCACTAGCTTAACAAGCCCGTGGCAGATTTAGGATTATTTTTTAATAAGCTTCTGTATTTTCTGGCGATTGATAAACAACCAGTAGCACAGATAGCCCAGTAACACGCCATAAAATATTTGCATTATCCAGGAAGATTGGCTACCAGCTTTAGCAGCAGTAGCGTTATCAGCCTGTGTAGGTTGTGGTGGCGGAGGCACAAAAGCTTTTTCTTTGGTTGCGCGTATTTCCGGTAACCCTAAGCTTTTCCAGGCATCGTAATCCTGCCAAATTGGAAATTTGCCCTGCCAGAATTCCTTGGTGAAATA
>CAVUMJ010000413.1:0-19028 GCA_963741375.1 uncultured Pseudomonadota bacterium | reverse complement strand
ATTTGATTGGCTTTGCCCTTGAGGTATTTAAGACCTCCAGCGGAATCAAGTCCTGGGCGTATCCTGACTTTGCTTACACAAAGCTTTTCGGCGTGCCTCTCTTCTCCGGGTTCATGTACGCCGGCGTTGGCAGCTACATCATCCAAGCATGGCGGCTCTTCGAACTTCGAGTCATCCATCACCCGCGGTATTGGATGGCCGGAATCATGGCCATTCTTATCTACGCCAATTTTTTTACCCATCACTACATCGGCGACTACCGCTGGTACATCGCAGCTTGTGCTCTTGGCTTATATGCCAGGTCCACCGTAATCTTTCGACCTCTGGACCGCGAACGGAAGATGCCGTTGCTGCTGTCGTTCGTACTCATCGGCTTCTTCATTTGGCTCGCCGAGAATATTAGTACGTTTTTCGGCATCTGGAAATATCCAAACCAACTAGGCGCTTGGTCTACGGTGCACGTTGGCAAATGGAGTTCTTGGTCTCTCCTCATCGTCATGACCTTTACTATCGTTGCCAATCTGAAGCACATAAAGCAGCGTATTCATGTACCTGTATGAACTGGCTAACTCAATACATATAGGCACAAACTGGATGAGGGCGCCACCACAGACTAGTTTGTCGGTTGGGCTGACGAGTGTCAATGGGGTCAGACTCGATTGATTTTGTGCAAATTATAAGGTAATCTACTTCCTTCGTTAACTTGAGAAGTCAGTTCAGCCCGTCTTGGAAGATTGATCGTTCCCGGTCAGCCGCAACACGTTATTGTTCGAGGAAATAATCGTTCTGAGATTTTCTGTCATGATGCGGATACCTGTTTTATCTGGAAAAACTTCAAGCGGCTTGTCAGAAACACGATTGTCAGTCACACCTATGTATTGATGACAAATCATAATCAATGGGGTCAGATCAATCGAGTCCGACCCCATTGATATTTGCTTTACGTAGACTGATAACACGGCGATCATCGCCACGATCTGTAAAAAACACGCTATACAATCTTGAATCAATAAGAGCGAGTCCAGTCATTCATTCTTCACCATCGTAACGCATAGCTGACCAAATCAGCGCGCTTTCCCATTCCAATTCTGTACAAAATGTCAAAGATACTGCGTTTTTTGCAATATTGGTAGCGTCCTTTTTAGGTTCAAATGTGATTTTCATTGATTTATTGTGTGGACAAAAAACAATATAAGCAAATTTTATGGACTAATGCGTGAAAACGACTCTGAAAATCCAGCGCACATAACAATAAAATCTCTCTTTTTTGTCGTTTCTGAAAACTACAGTAGTGTATATTACTTTCTTACTACTTTTACCAACAGTCCTTGCCAGCAATTTAGTCTATGCATAGACTATGTATATATTTTCTGTAAGAGAGCATCATGCAAACTATCGCCACAAAATTTTATAAAAACGGGCAAAGTCAGATGGTGCGACTTCCCAAACCTTTTCAGTTCGTCGGAACCGATGAAGTGGTGATTTGCAGACAAGGCAATGCGATCATCATTACGCCTAAATTCAAACCTGGACATCGTTTGCTGATTTGGATAAGGCCGACCCGATTTCATAGTTACGGCAGATATTGTTAATCCACGGTATGTTGTTATCGAACCATTTGAATGATAGCTCAGGGTCAAGCTTATTTTTAGGGCTTTGTGGTTAATGCGTAGATGCTATGACATCTAAGTAAAATTCCTTTATCGGCGACTGCAGAAATAAGGTCGTTATATTTCCATGGCAGATATCTAAATGCTTAAGCATACCCAATGACATCCAATCTGAATTTTGCATCCGATAATTGGGCTGGCGCGCATCCGGCAATTTCGCAAAGGCTGTTGGAGGTTTCCGATGGATTTGCTGCGCCGTATGGCGCAAGCGCGCTCGATCACAAAATTGAGCAAAGATTTAACGAATTATTCGAACGGGAAGTTGCGGTTTATTTTGTCAGCACGGGCACAGCGGCGAACTCTCTGGCGCTAGCTGCCGTCAACCGCCCGGGCGGGGTTTCCTTTTGTCACCGCGAAGCGCATATGCTGGAAGACGAGTGCGGTGCGCCGGAATTTTTTACGCATGGCGCACGCCTGGTTCCCGTCGATGGCCCCAATGGTAAAATCGATCCGGATCATCTTAGAGCCGAAATTAAGCGTTTTCCGCCTAATTTTGTCCATGCCGGACAACCCATGGCGATTTCTATTACGCAGACTACCGAAATCGGCACGCTGTATTATCCGGATGAAATTACCGCCATTGCGGAGATTGCCCAATCTTACGGCTTACCGTTGCATATGGATGGCGCGCGTTTTGCGAATGCCTTGGTCGCCTTGAATCTTACCCCTGCGGAAATGACTTGGAAACGAGGTGTGGATATTGTGTCTTTCGGAGCTACCAAAAACGGCTGCTGGTGTGCTGAAGCCCTGGTTTTTATGAATCCGGAATTAGCTAAGGATTTACCGTTTATTCGGAAACGCGCGGCGCAATTGTTTTCTAAAAGCCGGTTTATCGCCTGTCAATTTGATGCTTATTTTAATGATGGGCTGTGGTTGGATTTGGCGCGTCACGCCAATGCCATGGCCGAGCGCCTGGGCAACGGTATCGCCATTTCTAAACGCTCAAGATTAGCGTGGTTTCCGCAAGCCAATGAAGTATTTTGTATATTGGATAAAGACCGCGCGAACGAACTTCAGCAAAAAGGCGCGGTTTTTTACCAGTGGAATTCACCGCGGGCAAATCCAGGTCTTTTAGATCAACACGAAACCCTAATTCGTTTGGTCACAAGTTTTGCAACCGAGGCCGATCAAGTAGATAGGCTTATTGAACATTTGAGTTGACGGTTGATTTGCAACATCGTATAGAATGCGTTTGCATCACGAAAAGCAGATGAGTGGCTTGATGACATATGGAAAACTAAAATGAATATACGGAATATCTCGGCAAAAATGGTGATGGCGTTCTGGAAGATCAGGACGGACATGATTTTGAATTTAAATTAACTTATTTCCAAGCTAATGAAGACACCAAACGCATGGTGCTATTATTAAAAGATCTTTATGCCAGGGCCGGAGTGAAGTTGATCCCGTTCCCCCAAGAATGGCCGGTGATGCTGGAAAATCTGCAGAAAAAAGATTTTGATGCGATTACCCTGGGCTGGACTAGCGGCATAGAAACTGATTTGTTTCAAAATTTTCACAGTTCCCAGGCTTTAAACAAGGGTGACAACTTTATCTCCTACAAAAATCCTGAATTGGACAAATTAATTGAACAAGCCCGCCGCACGGTTAAGGAAGAACTACGCATGCCCATCTGGCAACAGACTGAACATATTCTGTATGAAGATCAGCCATACACTTTCCTCATGCGCCGTAAGAGCCTGCTTTTTGTAGATAAACGCATACATAATTTACAAATGAGCAAACTGGGCTTGAATTTTGGGTCATTGCCGTTGGAAAATTACGTGCCGATAGCCCAGCAAAAATACAATCCGTAAACTAAAAACCCGATGTTAACTTATTTACTGCGCCGCTTGTTGCTGATGATACCTACCTTATTAGGCATCACCATACTAGTATTCAGCGTGATGGTGATGTCGCCAGGAGGGATCAGCGCTCAGACTTTAGTGGGCGGCATGGACATGAAACCTGAGGAAAGACAGGCTTTAATGGATTACTATAACAAACGTTACGGCTTGGACAAACCTGCCTATCAACAATATTTGCGCTGGTTAAACAATGTTTCACCTATAGGTTTTGTGACAGACCAGCAAGGCCGGCACGGGGTTTTTTCCTTTAGTAAAGGCATGGATTTGGGCACGAGTTTCCAGTATGGTAGACCGGTGGCGGATATTTTGGTTGAACGCATCCCGATTACCCTATTGTTGAATCTGGTGACTATTCCCTTTACTTATCTAATCGCCATTGCGGTCGGCGTAAAATCAGCCAAGGAGCGCGGCGGCGGATTTGATGTTGGCATGGGCATGGGCATGATGGCTTTATGGTCTATTCCCACCATGCTGGCAGGTGTTCTGTTATTGGGTTTCTTTGCTAACGTTCAGTATTTCCAATGGTTTCCGACCGCAGGCATTAGCAGCCGGGAAGCTCAGGACATGCCATTTCTGCCGCATTGGGATGATACCGGCTTCGTTCGAGGTTTTTTGCTGGATGTAATATGGCATTTAATCCTGCCGGTGATTTGTCTGTCATACGGCGGGTTTGCAGCGCTAGCTAAACTCACCAGAACTTCCATCCTGGAAAATCTTCATGCAGACTATGCGCGAACAGCTCGCGCCAAAGGTCTGTCTGAACCGGAGGTATTATGGCGGCATGTATTTCGCAACAGTCTTTTACCCTTGATTACCGTTTCTGCCGGTCTGTTGCCTAGTCTTTTGGCGGGTTCGCTGATTGTAGAAAATATTTTCAGCATCAATGGCATGGGCCAATTGGCAGTGGAGGCTGTCAAGGGCCGTGACCGCGAACTAGTGCTATCGATTACCTGGGTCAGCGGCTTTCTGACCCTGATTGGCTATTTAATAGCCGATTTTTGCTATACGCTGGCTGACCCAAGGGTAAGCTATGACTAAACAAATAGAGCCGCGTATCTCGCTTTCTGCGGAAATTTGGCGAAAAACCAGGCAAGGCGCCGGAGTTCGCTGGGCATTTTTGTGGATAGCCATTCTGGTGTTCTGTGCAGTTTTTGCCCCATTCCTGGCTAACTCCATGCCCTTACTGGTCAGTCAAAACGGAGAAATCAAGGCGCCGGTCTTAAATTATTTATCAGTGGAAGATGTCTGGGTGCTGAGCAGTTTTTTGCTGCTCACCGCGATATGGCGACTGCCCCTGGGGTTAGGTCAGCGCATCTTGCTATTCCTGCTTGGCGGGACCATCGCCGCCCTATTGGCGATATTGTTCGTAAAGCCGCCGGTATTAGTTATTTACGATGATTTCCGGTCTCAGGAAAACGCACAAGTGGATTGGCGCATTATGCCGCCGATTCCCTATGCGCCTACAGACTATTTGCGCGATCTTAACAGTAAAGGACTGGAAGCCCCTTGGCAAACCCAAGGACATTTGCATCTAATGGGCACCGAAGAAAACGGCGCCGATGTATTTAGCCGTATGATACACGCCTCCCGTATTTCATTAAGCATAGGTTTAATAGCCTCAGGAATCGCTCTAATGATAGGTGTGGTTGTTGGCGGTCTGATGGGTTACTTTTCCGGCACGGTCGATATGTTGGGAATGCGTCTGGTAGAAATTTTTGAAGACATCCCTACCCTGTTTTTGCTGTTGACCTTCGTAGCGTTTTTTGGCCGCAGCCTGTACATGATGATGGTGATCATCGGCATTACCGGCTGGTCCGGCTATGCCAGATTTGTGCGCACCGAATTCTTAAAACTCCGTCAGCAAGATTATGTACAAGCAGCTGTTGCCAGTGGCTTACCACTCAGCTCCATTTTATTCCGGCACATGTTGCCTAATGGCGTGGCGCCATTGCTGGTGTCCGTCAGTTTCGGCATAGCCGGCGCCATACTTTCAGAAGCCACTTTAAGCTTCCTGGGGCTGGGGGTAGTAGATGCGCCATCCTGGGGACAAATGCTGGATCAGGCTGTAAAATCGTCAACGTTTAACTGGTGGATGGCTCTATTTCCGGGTGGAGCCATCTTTATAACGGTATTTTCTTACAACCTGATTGGCGAAGCTTTCCGTGACGCCATTGATCCAAAACTGGCAGACAAAAGCAGAGGACACCTATGAGCCGGGGATTGTTGGAGGTCCGTAATCTCCACACTTACCTAAAATCCGGCGCTCAGTTGGTCAAGGCTGTAGACGATATTAGTTTCAGTATTCCCAAGGCTGAAACTTTTTGTCTGGTTGGTGAATCCGGCAGCGGCAAATCAGTCAGCGCCTTATCTGTAATCCGATTATTACCCGAAAATATAGCCAGTCATCCACAAGGAGAGATTTTCTTTAATGGCGAGGATTTATTGAAACTGGATGATGCCGGTATCCGGCATGTGCGCGGCGCCAAAATTGCCATGATCTTTCAGGAGCCGATGACTTCTTTGAATCCGGTGCTAAGCATTGGTGAACAAATTATTGAAGCCTTGCAAATCCATGAGCCGAATATCAAAAGCGATGAAGCCCAACAACGTAGCATAGATGCTCTGCAACAGGTGCAAATTCCTCATGCTTCCGAACGCTTTCGCGATTATCCTCATCAATTATCCGGCGGTCAACGCCAACGCGTAATGATAGCAATGGCGCTAGCCTGCCGCCCGCAATTATTAATAGCTGACGAGCCGACTACCGCTCTGGATGTCACGGTACAGGCCGAGATTCTGCGCCTGATGAGGCAATTACAGGACGATACCGGCATGAGTATGCTGTTTATCACCCATGACTTTGGCGTGGTAGCCGAAATGGCGCAATGGGTGGGTGTCATGAAGCATGGCAAATTGGTGGAAACCGGAACCTGCGCTGAAGTTTTACGCCACCCGCAACACGCATATACTCAACAATTATTAGCAGCGTTACCTGAAAATTTACCGAAACCGGTTACCGAAACACACGACCTTTCAGACATTGCTCACGCTTTTGAAACTTCCGATGCTACGCCTCTGTTAAGCATCCGCAATTTAAAAGTCTGGTTCCCTATAAAAAAAGGTTTGTTGCGGCGTACGGTGGATCATGTTCGAGCTGTTGACGATGTGACGCTGGAAATTGCCAAAGGCCAAATTTTGGCCTTGGTTGGCGAATCCGGCTGCGGCAAAACCACGCTGGGCAGAGCGGTGCTTCAATTGCAGAAGCCTACCGCCGGCAGCATCCGGATTCAAGGTCAGGAACTGGTTGGCCTGTCTTCTAGAGAGCTGCGCCCCTGGCGGCAGAAAATGCAAATTGCCTTTCAGGACCCGCAATCCTCATTGAATCCCAGATTGTTAATCGAAACCATGCTGACCGAACCCATGCAAGTCTACCGCATAGGCGCCAATCATGAGGAACGTATCGAGTTGGCGGCTCAATTGCTGGAAAGCGTTCAACTGGATCGCCGCTATCTTTGGCGTTATCCGCACGAGTTTTCCGGTGGACAAAGACAGCGCATCGGTTTGGCCAGAGCGCTGGCAGTTAACCCGGCATTTATCGTCTGTGACGAAATCACCAGCGCACTGGATGTCTCCGTTCAGGCGGAAATTCTGCAGCTATTGTTGAATATCCGCGCCCAGCGCCAGCTCACCCTGTTATTCATCACCCATAATATTGGCGTAGTGGAATATCTCAGTGACCGTACCGTGGTCATGTATAAAGGTGAAATTGTCGAACAAGGCGACACCGCCCAGGTCTGCAAGCATCCGCAACATCCTTACACACAGAAATTATTGGCGGCGGTGCCCAGGGTTATATTGAAAAATACCGGTTAAGTTAGACATGACCTGACTCAGCTGTTTGCGGCGCATCGCTGAATCCGATAGCATCTTTGGAAGAAATTTTGACAAAAAAAAGGCGGATGAGTAGAAACTCTCACCCGCCAAAAGCATCTATCTTTCAAGAGGATTATGTCAACGGTAGGAAGCAATCGACATGGCTACAGTTTAGACAAATCAAGAAATCAAATCTTGATACATATCAAGGTTTATGCAGATTAGCGATGAGCACACAAAATGTCCAAATGAATTATTTTATCAAAGGTCAGTATTTTCATTAGCCGAGCTACTCCCTATATTCGGCTTTGACGCGCAGCACTAAATATAAATTCCGAAAATATACAATCAAACCTAAACCTTGACCGACTATAAAAACCGGATCTTGTTTATGTATGGAATAAACCAGCAAAGTTGCGCCGCCGAAGATACTGAAATACCAGAACAAAACAGGAATGACGCTTTGTTTTTTGCGTTCACTGACCAGCCATTGCACAATAAAGCGGGCTGAAAACAAAGCCTGCCCGAAATAACCCACAATTATCCAAATCGTTTCAATCTCCACGCTGCACCTCGGTAATAATTGCCGGGTTATGGCGTTTTTTCAGCCACATTACCCCTAATATATCGATTATGCCCACCATCAGGCGATCAAAAGTGCCGTATTTGGAAACCCCAAACTGTCTTTGCCGGTGATTTACCTTAACAGAGACCACCTGCCCGCCACAAATTTGCATCAAGGCCGGTAAAAAACGGTGCATATGATCAAAATAAGGCAAATTCAAAAATTTATCGCGTTGAAACAATTTAAGCCCACAGCCCGTATCCGGAGTCTGATCATGCAGAACAGACTGGCGCACACTATTGGCAAACCACGAAGTAAACTTTCGCCAGTAACTATCATGGCGCTGATACCGAAAGCCGCTCAGCATCCATAACAATTCCGGTTGATGCTGATGTAAAACCTCAAGCAATTTGGGAATATCGGCCGGATCATTTTGACCGTCGCCGTCAAGCGTGACTATCCAGTGAAATTGCGCAGCCCTTACACCACTATGTATGGCGCGGCTCTGACCGTAACTTCGCTGATGTTGCAGAACTCTTAGACTTGGGTAAGTTGTCATCAATCGTTTAAGATTTGAGAAAGTCTGATCGGTGCTGCCGTCATCGACAAAAACCATCTCATATACTTCCAGACTGCTTAAAACTTGATGTATTTCTAAAATTAGCGATTCAACATTTTCCGCCTCATTACGCACGGGAACCACTACGGAAAGCTTCATAGAACAGATAAAGACTCAAAATTTGAAACTATACCAAACTATAAATCATTTCGGCAGGTATTTTCATATTTACTGATTAAATTGGCCTAAGCTCTTCCTGTTGAAAAGCCGGTCTGAATACCAGCCAGTATTCTCGTTGCATTTGCGAATAAAGAGAGGTTTCCGGTCGATTTTTCTCAATGGATATTAAAATACCATCGGGGTGATGACTTGCCCACTCGGCTATCTCATAGATACTGATAGTCGGCAAAGGCTGGTCCAGCCGGCCCAGAAAATGAAACTGGCCCTGGTAATCACCAACAAATGCACAAGCTTTGCCTTGATCTTGCAATGCTTTAAGCCTTAAGGCTGCGGGACGAAGATCATAGGCTAGACCGGTATATTTAAAAAAACAAATAAAACCTATAAACACGCCTACCACCAAAGCAGAGGCAATAATAGCCACCGAATATTTGTGCAGCAAATGCAAACTCACCCCCATCACTACCGCCACCGCCATAACAGCCAGGCCCCAGCCAGAATGAAAGCCTTGTACCCAGTGTAATGTTGAAAACCACGGCAAATACGGCAGAGATACCAGCAACAGCCCGGCCAGCATAAAAAAAACCGGCATGGCTATCTGATCGTGGCTGTCTGTTTGAGGGGAGAAAACCAAAATACGGGAAACCAATAAGGCAAATGCCGGCAACAATGGAATCAGATAATGGATTTGTTTACTGGTAACAACGGAGAAAAGCAAAAACCCAACCTGAAACCAAATCATGCAAAAACGTGTGCCGCTATCTTCATTAGCGGTGACTTGTAAGCGATTTCGCCATAAATGCGGCCAAAAAAACCAGGGGAACAGACAAAGCGGCAAAAATAGCAAATACCAGTATATCGGCCTGACGTGAATTTCAGTTTTAATGGTGCGATCAGCAATTTGCCGCCATAAAATTTCGTTGCCAAACCCCTCACCGCCTGACAAAGCTGCAGGAACAGCCCAACTCAATGCCACGATGCTGCCGGCCAGAATAGCCAGTAACAAATTTAAAGACCAATTTCTAGGCGTGTCCTTGTCAATCCAGAATCGCACCAAAAACATGACCGGGACAAGATGCAGAAAAATGACCGGCCCCTTAGACAACAACCCCAAACCGATAGCAGTTGATAAATAGACCATACCGGTAAAGGAATGGTTTCGGCTAATTTCCAGTATGCCCAGCATAGCCAAAAGCACAAAACAGCACAGCAAGATATCAAACATAGCCGCCGGAGCAAAAAGCGTCCACAATAAAGTGGAAATCAGCACCCAGGGAGCAAGCAAAGCGATTTCCGGCAAATTTGGCCAAAGTTTTTTAGCCAGCTGGCGTATCAACAGCAAATTAATTAAAGCGCAAATTGGCCCAATCAGTTTAGGCCACCAATCATTTACGCCGAACGCAGCCCAACCCAAATGGAACATCCAGAATAACAAGGGTGGCTTGTGGCTGTAAGCATGACCGTTTAGATAAGGCACCAGAAAATCGTTACGCAACCACATCTCCCAGGCTACGCTCAAATAACGGGTTTCATCAATCGGGATAGGCATACGGAAAAAAACCGTTGCAGTTAGCAATAACCATAGCGGAAAAATTCCCCAACGATATAAATGCTGCTTGGTCATTTCTCTATCGGCTACTCCGGAGTTCCGGGTTTAATCACTGTATTTGCCATGACAAGTTTTGCCCTGCCAATAATGGCGTTATCCGGCATGCCGGATCACCAAAATGTTCCGGCACAGTCCATGTCAATTTTTGCAATGTCAGCGTCGATGTATTTCGTGGTAAGCCATAAAAATCCGCGCCAAAAAAACTGGCAAAACCTTCCAATTTATCTAAGGCGCCAGCCTGTTCAAACGCTTCTGCATAAAGTTCAATAGCGGCATGAGCCGTAAAACAACCTGCACATCCACAATGATTTTCCTTTAATGCAGTTAAATGCGGAGCGCTATCCGTGCCCAGAAAAAATTTCGGATTTCCGCTAATTGCAGCCTGCACCAGAGCCAAACGATGCTCTTCCCGTTTTAATACCGGCAGACAATAATAATGTGGCTTAATACCGCCTGCTAAAATGGCGTTTCGATTAAACAGCAAATGCTGCGGGGTAATGGTAGCGGCTACATGCTGATTCTGAGACGCCACAAACTCAACAGCATCCAGAGTAGTTAAGTGCTCAACCACAACCTTCAACTCAGGAAAATGCCTGACAATACCTTCCAGCTTAGTATCAATGAAGATTTTTTCCCGGTCAAAAATATCGTATTGACTATCGCTGACTTCCGCATGTATCAGCAAAGCAATACCCGATTGCTGCATTGCTTCAAATAAAGGATAGGCTGATTCAATGTTAACAATGCCATCATCGGCATTGGTTGTGGCTCCGGCAGGATATAATTTAAAAGCCAACACATAGTCGGATTCAGCGGCCTTTTTAATTCCAGCCGGCGTGGTGTTACCGGTCAAATACAAAGTCATCAGCGGCTGAAATTGCATATCGTCAGGAGATAATGCCTGCATAATCTCCTGACGATATGCTAAGGCTTGCTCGACGGTACAAACCGGAGGCTTAAGATTTGGCATGATAATAGCGCGGCCAAACCGTCTGGCAGTATGGCCTATGACTGTCTTTAACACCTCGCCGGTTCTAACATGTAAATGCCAATCGTCGGGTTGTGTGATGGTTAAGCTATCCATTATCTCGGCGTTTGATTAGAATATAGGGCTATTCTATCATCAGGGCTCTTGAAAAATTAAACTTTGGCCCTTAAGTAAAACAAATTATATCGATTGGAGAAGCATATGCCCATTTACGAATACCAATGCAATTCTTGTGGTCATGAGCACGAGGCCCTGCAAAAACTTGGCGCCGAGCCGTTATTAGTTTGCCCGGCCTGTAATGCTAGCGAATTGAAAAAGAAAATTTCAGCAGCAGGTTTCCGCTTGAAAGGCGGCGGCTGGTATGAAACCGATTTCAAAAGCGGTGACAAAAAAAATGTCATTGCGGCCGACAGTAAATCACAGGACAAACCCAGCGGCGGTAGCTGCGGCGGTAGTTGCGCCTGCCACTAGAACTTAGCCTGCAAGGAAGACTTGGCGCGATGGCTTTTCATTGTTTTCCGGCAAACCATTACCTTTTGTATCTACTTGACGCAGTTGCATCACCCCTGCTGAGTGGCGTATTAGGATAAAGAGAGCAAAACATTTTCCTGCTTTTTTACTTCTCTTTGATTCTAAGCCCCGTTTTTGGCGAGGTGTTTTAGTTTTATTCGTAAAGTAGCGACTAACTTTTTTCATTTACTTCCAGAGAATTACTATGCGTAGCCACAAATGTGGAGAATTGAACAGTCAACACCTTGGTCAAACCGTCGCGCTTTGCGGCTGGGTACACCGTCGCCGTGACCATGGCGGCGTGATTTTTATTGATCTTCGCGACCGTAGCGGTTTAGTGCAAATCGTTTTTGATCCTGATGCCCCTGAGAGCTTCGCTATAGCTGAAAGCGTCCGCAGTGAATATGTATTGCGCGTAGTAGGCCAAGTCAGAAGCCGGCCGGAAGGAACTTTCAATACAAACCTGTTCACTGGTGAGATTGAGGTGCTGGGCAAGCAGATTGAAGTGCTTAATGAGTCGGAAACCCCGCCTTTCCCTCTGGAAAGTGACATTGAAGTCAATGAAGAAACCCGCTTACGTTATAGATATATCGACTTGCGCCGGACCAGCATGTTGCAAAAACTTAAAGTCCGCCGTGATGTCACCAGACATTTGCGGCACTATCTTGATGAACTAGAGTTTTTTGAAATTGAAACGCCATATCTGACCAAAGCTACGCCGGAGGGAGCGCGAGATTATATTGTACCCAGCCGCACCCATCAGAATGCCTTTTTCGCCCTCCCTCAGTCTCCTCAGTTATATAAACAACTTCTGATGATTGCCGGCATAGAGCGTTACTATCAAGTCGTGCGCTGCTTCCGGGACGAAGATTTGCGAGCGGATCGTCAACCTGAATTCACCCAGTTGGATATAGAAACTTCTTTCATGAACGAACAGGAGATTATGGCTATCATGGAAGAAATGATTCGCCGTCTGTTTGCCGATATTATCCAGATTGATCTGGGTGACAAATTTCCGGTAATGAGCTATGAAGAAGCCCTGCGCCGTTATGGTTCAGATCGCCCCGATCTGCGAATTCCGCTGGAATTGGTCGATATAGCCGAAGAAATGCGCGATGTGGATTTTAAGGTGTTCTCCGGCCCGGCCAACGACCCGCAAGGACGGGTAGTCGCCATGCGTTTGCCGGATGGAGGCGAATTAAGCCGCAGCACAATTGATGAATTGACTAAATTTGTTGGCATCTATGGCGCAAAAGGATTGGCATATATCAAAGTCAATGATCTCAGCGCCGGAATTGACGGCTTACAATCTCCCATCGTCAAATTCGCACCGGATACGGTGTGGGCCAAAGTCATGGCAAAAGTTTCCGCTCAAAACGGTGATTTGATTTTCTTTGGCGCCGATAAATCTCATATCGTCAACGAAGCTATGGGCGCCTTAAGGGTGAAACTTGGCTTGGATCGCAACCTGCTGACAGCTGCCTGGAAACCTTTATGGGTTGTCGATTTTCCAATGTTTGCCTGGGATGAAAAAGCCCAACGCTATACCGCTATTCATCATCCTTTCACCGCGCCAAGTTGCTCCGTGGAAGAACTGAAAGCTAATCCCGGACAAGCTTTGTCTCGTGCTTACGATCTAGTCTTAAATGGTACGGAAGTTGGCGGCGGCTCTATCCGTATTAATCGCACCCAAATGCAGCAGATAGTCTTTGAAATTCTGGGCATCGGCCATGAAGAAGCCCGTGAAAAATTCGGCTTTCTGCTGGATGCCTTAAAATATGGCGCACCTCCACACGGAGGTATCGCCTTTGGTCTGGACAGACTGGTGATGCTCATGACCGGCGCCAGCTCAATTCGTGATGTGATCGCCTTCCCCAAAACCCAAACCGCCGCCTGCCCATTGTTCAACGCTCCGGCTCCGGTCAGTGAAGAACAACTTAAAGAGCTTGGAATCAGGCTCAGAAAACCGGCAGGTAAAGAAGACAAACAGGATTAAAATTTCGGAAATGCATGACTTCCAGGATTTATCCTGGAAGTTCTCTTCAACCCGTTTTTTTACAGAAATTTCTGATCAAAATTCAAAAGCCCCCTATCTAGACTAACTCCGCGCCTCTAACTTATTGAACTGCAAACATTAGTATTTTTTTGAAAAAATTGTTTGAAAAATCGCTGGTAAACACAATATATTGTGCTAATATTTTAAAAAAACACTAGATACAGTATTTAACCCTATGCTGGTGTTTTTTTGTTTTAATTCAATCAACATCAATATCTTAGGCCGAGAATCAGATGTAATTGAACTTTTTCCACCAGATCAGGGAGTACGAATGACCGCTAAACTTCATGTTGTCACGCTAAATAACGCCGAAATCCCACTGCAAAGCGCCTCGCTAGACATATGGGATAGCAAATACCGTTTAAAAACCAAGGAAGGCAAAGCCATAGATAACAACATAGATGAAACCTACAAACGCATTGCCAAAGCCTTATCTGCCGTAGAGCAAACCAAAACGCTCCAAGATCAGCAATATAAAGATTTCCTGTGGGCCTTGCGCAAGGGAGCCATTCCGGCCGGACGCATAGTCTCCAACGCTGGCGCACTTGAACACAAGCCAGCCACTTCCACCATCAACTGTACGGTTTCCGGCATCATTGAAGACTCTATGGACGATATTCTTGGCAAGGTGCATGAAGCAGGTTTAACCCTAAAAGCCGGTTGCGGCATAGGCTATGAATTCTCTACGCTACGCCCCAAAGACGCCTATGTTTCAGGCGCAGGCGCGTATACCTCCGGCCCATTATCTTTCATGGACATTTACGACAAAATGTGTTTTACCGTGTCATCCGCCGGCGGCCGTCGTGGCGCGCAAATGGCCACTTTTGATGTCGCCCATCCTGATGTCGTGGATTTTATCCGGGCCAAACGCGAAGATGGCCGTTTGCGTCAATTCAATCTGTCCTTACTGATTACCAGTGAGTTTGTGGAAGCGGTAAAAAACAATTTGCAATGGCCTCTGTCTTTTCCTGTTAGTGAGCGGGAAGTCAAGCTGGAAAAACTTGATCTGACCGATACTGAAAAATTTGTCTGGCGCGATCTGCCTAATAAAAAAGGCTATGTTGTTAATGATGACGGTCTAGTGGCTTGCAAAATCAGTAAAGTCATTCCTGCCCGGCGCTTGTGGGACATTATCATGTCTTCCACTTATGACTACGCAGAACCCGGCTTCATCCTGATTGATAAAGTCAACGAAATGAACAACAACTGGTTCTGCGAGAATATCCGCGCCACCAACCCATGCGGAGAACAGCCCTTGCCACCTTACGGCAGCTGTCTATTGGGTTCTATCAACCTAACCGGCTTTGTGGAAAAACCTTTTACTAAAGACGCCTATTTCGACTGGGAAACCTATCGCAAAGCCATACGCATTTTCACCCGCATGCTGGATAACGTAGTTGAAATCAATGGCCTGCCTCTGGAAAAACAGCGTCATGAAATCATCAGCAAACGTCGTCATGGCATGGGATATTTGGGTCTGGGTTCCACCATTACCATGCTGGGCATGAAATACGGCAATCAGGATTCACTGGATTTTACCGAGCAAGTCACTAAGGAACTGGCCCTGGAAGGCTGGCGCACCGGTCTGGAATTGGCCAAAGAAAAAGGTCCGGCGCCGATTATGGAACAACTTTTTAGCGTTACCGGTGAAATGCTGCACAAACGCCCGGAAATGAAACAGGACGGCTATAAAATCGGTGATCAGGTTGCCGGAAAAATATTACATGCTAAATATAGCCGCTATATGCAGCAAATCGCCCAAATTGAAGCGGAATTGGTTGCAGAACTGGCGGAAGTCGGTTGCCGTTTTACCCACCATAGTTCCATAGCCCCTACCGGCACCATTTCCCTTTCGCTGGCCAATAATGCCAGCAATGGCATTGAACCCAGTTTTGCCCATCATTATTCACGTAATATCATCCGTGAAGGCAAAAAATCCAAGGAAAAAATTGATGTATTTTCCTTTGAACTGCTAGCCTACCGGCATTTAATCAACCCGGAGGCCATGCCGTACAGTGACAGCCCAAATCAACAGTTGCCGGACTATTTTATTGCTGCCGATGATATTAAACCCAAGCAACATGTAGATATCCAAGCTGCTGCGCAAAAATGGATAGACTCATCCATCTCCAAGACTGCTAATGTGCCTACCGATTATCCATATGAAGATTTTAAATCCATCTATGAATACGCCTATGATAAAGGCTTAAAAGGTTGTACTACCTTCCGCTTTAATCCTGAAGTATTTCAGGGTGTGCTGGTCAAAGAATCAGATCTGGAAAACACCATTTATCAGTTCACGCTGGATGACGGCCATGTTGTGGAATTTAAAGGCAATGACGAAGTCGAATATGACGGGGAAATTCACACCGCAGCTAATCTGTTTGATGCCTTGAAAGAAGGCTATTACGGCAAATTTTAGGAGGTTACGATATGCCCCACAAAATCACAAAAAAAATTGTCAGTTATAAGGTTGTCAGCAAAGACAGCCAGGAAACCGTCAAAGCGGAAGAGCAAAAATCTCTGGAAAGCATGCACGAAAATGTAGAGCGCCCGGATGTACTGGTTGGTTCCACTTACAAGATTAAAACCCCGCAATCCGAACATGCCTTGTACATTACCATTAACGACATTATTCTCAACCAGGGCACCAGCCATGAAGAACGTAGACCCTACGAAATTTTTATTAACTCCAAAAATATGGAGCATTTTCAGTGGGTATTGGCGCTAACCAGAGTTATCTCGGCAGTTTTCCGCAAGGGCGGCGATGCTTGTTTTCTGGTCGAAGAGCTAAAAGCCGTGTTTGATCCCCGCGGCGGCTACTTCAAAAAGGGCGGTGTATTCATGCCATCCCTGGTAGCGGAAATCGGCTATGCCATAGAATCTCATCTGAAACATATTGGCATGATCAAACCTGAGGCCATGCCCGACCACCAGAAACAGTTTCTGGAAGAAAAACGCCGCGAATTTGAAGCTCTGCATGGCGAATCCAGCAATCAGGCTTTTCCGGATAAAGCCGCACTCTGCAACAAATGCAGCACTAAAGCCATGGTATTAATGGACGGTTGCATGACCTGTTTAAATTGCGGGGAAAGCAAATGTTCTTAATGTTGCGGGAGATGGCAAGTTTGAAATACGGTAGGACAATTCTAATTTAGGAAAAATGCCCTTATATTCGCCTGATTAAAAATGACGGCTATACAAATAAAATCTCCGCTCCAACAAGGAAAACTTGAAAAAAACCATATCAAAAAACAGCAAAGCTATGATGGCCGATAGCTTTTGCTGTTGGGATGGCGATATTTTGGTGCTAAACGTTCTAGGCACCCCCGGAGCCAAGCAGGATGCCATAGGTAAGGTGAAAGGCAATCAGCTGAAAATTAGCGTAACTGCTGCGCCGGAGTCTGGCCGGGCCACCGATCATATATCGATGAAGGAAGCGGGCGTTCCTGCTGAATGGCTGGCGCACGCAATGGGCATGGCAACGCAGATCAAGGCAAATCTCACTCCGGCCTGGGCGCAGCAGCAGGTCTTTTTCGCCCTCTCCAACGCCGTATACGGCGCAAAATCTCTTGGCCTCGACTCCTGCCCCATGACGGGCTTCGACCCCGCTCAGGTCTCCCGGGTACTCGGTCTGCCTGCGCACCTTGTGCCGACTGCGCTTTGTCCTGTCGGCTACGCTGCCGATGCGCCGATGCCCAAAGCCCGTCTCTCCCGTTCCGACTTTTTGATCTGAACAGAGGAGAGGAAGGGAAGCGATGCCCTAAGGAGGAGAACAAAGAAACAACGCGTGGGGGGAACGAAAAAAGAGGGGGGAGTTATGAGGAAGCACGCCCTTCGGCGATCATCGCCGGAGAGAACCGCCGGCGCCAACGCAACGCGGTTCGTCAACAAGCGCCGTCATAAAAGGATTGCCAACTATCCCAACCCCTGTGAACGCCCGTCCTCCGTGGATTGCTTTTTCTATCCCGCCGCTAACGATGGATCCGTGCAATAGACATTACTCTGAACATACCGTGATGAAGGGGGGAACAGAATGGAAATCTTAGACGAAGGTCTCGGCCAGATGATCGGCTGGCACGACCCCGACGAAGCCAGGGAATGGGTCAAGAACAACAAATCCCGCGAGTTGAAGAGCAAGCTCATGACCGCCAAGGAGGCTGTCGAGCAGTTCGTCCATGACGGGGAGTACATCGCGAGCGGGTGCACCCGCGTTGTGGGTTATCCTGGCCGCTCATGGTTCGCGTTTGCTACTCCAACCGCACCGAGGCGCTCTTGGCGACGTTGTGCGCAACCTGCAGCGCGAACGGGAGAGCGAAGGTCCCTTTGCGCCGGTGCGCGTGGTGGTGCCCAATCGCAACGTGGAGACGTTCGTGCGCTGGCGTAGCGCGAGCGTGTGGGATTGCGGCCAACCTGGAGGTCACGTTTCTGCGCAGGCTGCTGGCCCACGTGGCCGAGCAGGCGATACCCGATGGCCGCGTGGTGAACGCGCAACAGATCCAGGGGCACCTGCTGGCGCTGTTTCACGACGACGTCCTTCTCAAACGGCGGGAAATGTCGCCGGTGCGCGACTATCTTCTCGCGGGCGGTGCGACGCGCGACGCCGTCGACCGTCGGCGCTGCCAGCTTGCCTTCCGGCTGGGCCCGCTCTTCGAGGAATACGCGGCATCGCGGGCCCAGTGTCCAGACGTGGGAGACAGGTACAACCCTCGACGACAATCATCTGTTCGCCGCGACCGAAGCCTGGCAGCGTGCGCTCTGGCTGGCCATCTTCGGACCCGCTGGCCGCATCGCCCTTCGCTCGCAAGCCGAGGGCGTGACCTGGTTGCGCATCGACGAGTTACTGGCGCGCGCCGAGGCGCAGGGGAAGCTGGCGGCAGAAAAGCTCGGGCCGCGCTTGCACCTGTTCGGCGTCTCGTACGCGGCGCCGGCCTACCATCGCATGCTGGCCGCGCTCGGGCGCCACATCGAGGTGGTCCTCTACACGCTCAACCCCTGCCGCGAATTCTGGGAGGACGTGGAAACCACGGCCGAGGCGCGCCGCCGCGTCGCCAGGACGCCCCAGGTAGACCGCGCACTCGACGATCCCTTTGGTTTGCTCGGCCCATCTGAGAACCTCGCTTTGCGACTGTGGGGCCGGCCGGGCCGCG
>CAVUMJ010000412.1:0-11017 GCA_963741375.1 uncultured Pseudomonadota bacterium | reverse complement strand
CTTTCTGTACGCGCGTACGTATTGCTCTTCGAGGCCGCTCCCAGGAACCAGCGTCGCGTGCAGAGAGCCATGGTCCCCATCCTGCACGGAGGGACTGACACGGATTGTCCGTCATCTCTCTTCCCTTGTTCGTTATCAGTTTCTTGGGCATGTACCCTGAGGCCGGTCCACAGGGACCACGGCGCTGCCGGCGGCCGGGTTGCAGCAAGCTGGCCGCCAATCACGAGCCAGCGACGCCGCCGTGTTGTAGGCCGCAACGTATTCGCCTGGGTGGTGCTGCTTGAGCCAGGCCGCGCGGTAGGTGAGAAGGGCGCAGGCAATGGCGTGCGATCGGTTGATGGTGGCGCCGTTTTTGCCAACCAATTCATATTCCACTTCCTTAATCCGCCCCTCTCTCAAGAATTTAGGAAACCCCTTTTTTAAAAAGTGTTCTTTACTCGTTGACGTCAAAACATCGGCAAGCGTCAATTTACCAACTACCTCTTCCCGCTTGAGACCAAGCCAGGCCAGCTCGGTATTATTGATACGCAAGATGGTTCCATCCGGGGCGAGAGAGTGATAACCGCATGGAGCGTTGTCATACAAATCTTGCAGCTCACTTGAGGTTGCCGCAAGACTCTTTTCCAACAGCTTACGGTGCGTGATGTCCCTTGATGAGTTAAACAAAACCGGTTTGCCATTCAGCTCAAGCGGGTAACCGCTGACTTCGACATCGAAAACAGCGCCGTCTTTGCGCCGATGGCGAGTTTCGAATTGAGAACGCACCTTCTCCACAAACTGCTGCCTTACCGACTGCATTAGTTCATCACCAATAAAATGGGCATCCCATTGAGAAACATGCATACCAATCAACTCGTTACGCTCATAGCCCAACATATTACAGAACGAACCGCTAGCTTCAAGAACAAAGCCGTCATAATCGAGAATATGAATACCGTCGCTGGCGTTATGCAAGAGAGCAAAATTTTTTTCGGCTTCGCGTTTAAAGGCTTTCTCGGATTTCTCCCGGTCGGTTACATCGGCAAAACTCCACACCCGGCCGACAACTTTGCCGTCTATCAATTGAGGCTTGGAATAACATTCAATAATTTTGCCATTTTTAAATTTAAGAACGTCAAATGAATTAGCTTCCGTTGTATTATTCAATTCCTGAACTTTCGGTAAAAATCTATCGCTGTCTTCCAATTGAGACAATACGTACTTTAATGCGGAACGATCATCCTTTGCCGCTATAATTTCACCGGGAATTTGCCACAGATCAATCATTCTCCGGTTATATAAAACCCAGGCATTGTTCAAATCAACCACTAAAATAGCGTCATGAGTCGACTCCAGCGTGGCGGACAGCAACGATACCGATCTTGCTGAATGTCTTTCAGCAAGTTTGCGTTGGGTAATATCGACAAATACCCAAAGCGACTCTCCCGCCTCCGGATGCAGCACTGAGCCGCTCAGATCCACCCAAATGTTTTCACCATTTTTACGGACAAATTCAACCTCCATATTCGCAATTGTTCCGGTTTGAAGGGTAGAGTAGATTTCTCCAACTTTCTGATAGGCATCTTCATTTGAATAAAACTGCCGAGTTGGAGCACTAATCAGCTCGTCATTTTCATAACCCAACATCTTTTCAAAAGCCAAATTAGCCCAAACTATTTTTCGATCACGTACTGTGACGATTCCAACAATCCGATTTTCCAATATGGCTTTTTGCTCTTCGAGAAGCTGGGTAATGCGTAGTTGGTAAAAATGAGGGTCGGTGACATCCTGACTTAACTGACTTTTACTGGAACGTAAATCTACTTCAATTTCCTTGCGCGCGGTTATATCTGTTGAAATTCCGCACAAACCGACAATCCGGTCTTGTTCATCAAAAACCGGCCTTTTAATACTCCAGAAAATCCGGGCCTCTCCCGTTGATTTGATGATACTTTTCTCTTCCCGCTCTATTTTTTCGCCTGTCTGAATCACTGATAGATCATTGATCCGTAACTGATTGGCTAGTCCCAGATTAAAAAAATGACTGTCGTCCTTGCCGATGATTTCTGCATAAGACGCCCCAAAAAGATTTTGGACACGCTGATTAACATAGGTGTAATGTCCTTCTAAATCTTTAATATAAATATAACTAATGGAGTCATCAACGGCCGTCCTTAGGCCGGCAAGCATATTTTGTAATGTTTTAATATCAGTACAGGACATTGAATCGGAATTAGAGGGAGGGGTGGATTGCGTTTAAAAAATTCAAAACAATACCTGTACAGTTTATCAGGCCTACGCTGGTTTTAAAATTTTATAGCAATAAACAAATTTCAGAGCTGAAATTTAGTTGCGGCTTCACTCGTACTGTCAGCGTCGACACCACAGTCTTGGGTAAGTTCATGTTCATATAAAATTGCTTCCTACGTATCACATGCCGGCATAGATAACGTAAGGACAGGTAAAAGTGCGAAAACTTAGCACTATTGATCAATCTGCAGAGATACTAACCATGATCCTGGGAGGCTGTCCGGGCCAATGGACTATTGCAAAGTTACATCTTTTAGGATTAAAGCTACCAAGAAAGGCTTTACTTGTTTTTGAGCCGATGCAGAAATTCCCCTATCAACATATCTTTGCCTAAAATATGATCCAAAAGCCAGGTGCTCATAAATGACATGATATAATCCGGGCTGATCTCACCAGTAATGATACCGGTACTAATTTCTGTCAGCCTTTGGGTTAACATCTCATGTTCTTTGACATGGGCTTTATAATCAGGGTAATGGCTTAGTTTCATTAAAGATTCTTCGTCTTTAAAATGTTCCCGGACATAGTGATACAGCGCTAACACGTTCATGTGGGTTTTTTGGGCGTCGTTTAACGGATCAACAATTTGATTAGCCAGATCAAACAGATATCGGTGTTGATTATCAATAGCCTCGTCACCGATTTTGTACTCGTCAAGCCATGTAAAGTGGCTGCTCATATTACATTTCCCGAAAGGATTAACTTTGTCCCAGATACCATTTCTATCAATGCCTTTCGTATTGAATGGGAAAATACCAGTTTTTTGTAATCATACTGAAATAAATTTTATATTACTGCGGAGTTTTTCAGATCCGGCAAAAACAACTTGTTAATTTTCGCAAAAAATTGCACTGTTCTGAATATGACACCAAATTTAAATCAATAATGACACACAAAAATACCCCAATGCCGGAATTATCCAAAGCCGACGGCATAAAACCCCATCTTTATTTTCAAGTGTTAATTTCAATCATTTTAGGTGGCATACTTGGTTATCTTGATGCCCAACACGCAGTTTTGCTCAAGCCGGTTAGCGACGGTTTCATTAGTCTAATCAAAATGCTGATCGCACCTATAGTGTTTTGCACTATCGTGCTTGGCATCGCCGGAGCTGGCAATATTAAAAAGGCTGGTAGAGTCGGCGTCAAGGCATTATTGTATTTCGAGGTGGTTTCAACATTTGCTTTGGCAATCGGGTTGCTGGTTGCCAATGTGATCAAGCCGGGAAAAGGTTTCAACGCCGACCCCGCCAGCCTGGATGCCCAAGCCGTCTCAGGCTATGTTAAACAGGCCAGCCAACAAACTGTCCCTGACTTCTTGCTGCATATCATCCCCAAAACCTTTACCGATGCTTTCACGGGTTCGGGGGATTTGCTGCAAGTGATACTAGTCTCCGTCCTGTTCGGTTATGCATTGCAACAAATGGGAAACGCCGGTCAATCTGTTTACAAATTCATAGAAGAAAGCTCTCATATCTTTTTTGCCATGATGAATGTCATTATGAAACTAGCGCCGCTAGGCGCCGGTTCCGCCATGGCCTTCACTATTGGCAAATATGGCGTTGAGGCGCTTAAACCGCTAGCTGAGTTAATGGCCAGTTTTTACCTGACCTGCGGAATATTTGTTATCGGCATTCTCGGTAGCATAGCTGCGCTATCAGGCTTTAATATTTTTAAATTGCTGCGTTATATTAAAGAGGAACTGTTGATTGTGTTGGGCACCTCTTCATCGGAATCAGCAATGGCGCCGCTAATGAACAAACTGGAAAAATTGGGCTGTTCCCGTTCGGTGGTCGGCCTGGTTGTGCCTTCGGGTTATTCTTTCAATCTGGATGGGACGAATATCTATCTAACCATGGCTGCGCTGTTCATTGCCCAGGCCTTGAATATTGATCTGACATTGAAAGAACAGTTAACGCTATTGTTAGTGGGTATGCTAACCAGTAAAGGGGCGTCCGGCGTTACCGGCGCAGGATTTGTTACCCTTGCCGCCACCCTGGCGGTGGCGCCGGGAGTTCCGATTGCTGCATTATCGCTTATCCTCGGCATTGATCGTTTCATGTCAGAGGCGCGGGCGATATGCAACATTATCGGCAATGCCGTGGCTAGTATCGTGGTATCGCATTCGGAAAACGAACTGAATCGATCTAAAATGCATTCCGAATTAAACAATCAGGATAAAAAAACCACTTAAAAATATGCTCCCTTCTCGGCTATATGTAAATCATCATCTTTTATCTTAACACCGTCAGCTTTGGGTTTTATCAGCTAAAACTAACGGACGTAGGGAAACCGCTCCAATGCTGTCCGCACAACCCACTTGCCAGTCTGACGAGCCAGAAAACTGCAAACCCAACGCTAAACACATGAAAACAATATAAAATTCTCAATCACTTCTTTTACAGAGATATGACAAAGGAATTGCTAAAATGATAATACTTAAACAACTTCATACAGTTTAATTTTTAAATCATTGAATTTATTCCGTGTATGCTTAACCTTTTTTACTGTACAACTGGCATTTTTGATATAGACTTTATGCATGCCGGAATATCAATGTCATAGCAATATACTTACATAAAGATACGGAATTAATCTAAACTAAAATGTTGTTGCGAACTGCAATTTGACGAACAACTTTATCTATTGGAAATAGTTTATTGTGCAATTACTGCAAAAATTTTTAAAAAAACCAACTGAAAGCCGAGGCATCGTAGCCATTAGCTTTCTTGATAACGGTTTCAGCATTGCAGTCACTCGTTACAACGAGCAAAATCGCCCTCGCCTGTTGCATTGCGAATTTGTGACGGCCTCCACCCAGCAATTGCCTCCTCAACTTGAACTATTAGTTAAACAGCATAGTCTGGATCAATACGACTGCCATATCCTACTCACTCAGGAACAATATCGCACCATCAGCATTGAAGCGCCTGCCGTCCAAAGTGAAGAAATGAAAGACGCCCTTAGATGGCGAATTGCCGATTATCTGGATTACCCCACAGATCAGGCAACCATAGATTTTTATCCGCATCCCCGCTCTAATCGGGCCAACACCACCAATTCCCTTGAAGTGGTTGCTTGCAACAATGGGGTAATTGCCTCATTAGCGCAACAGGCCAAACATGCAGGCTTGAATGTTAAAGTTATTGATATCCAGGAAACAGCTTTGCGTAACTTGGCAAGCTTGTTACCGGAAAATGAGCAAGGCGTTGCCTTGATTCATTTACAAAAAAATGGCGGACTGATAGTTATTCAAAAAAATGGCGAGATTTATTTAACCCGCAAAATCACTTCAGGTTATTTACAGTTATCTGACAGCCAGACTGAAGATGAAATAGAACAGGACAACCTGGCTCTGGAAATTCAGCGTTCTTTCGATTACGTGGAAAACTATTTTGATATTCCCCCCATTACCAGTCTGGCATCTGTATTAATGCCTATCGATACTCAAAAAATTATTAATTTCCTCAATGCCTCTCACGGCATTACCGCCAGAGCGATGGATATTTCCGCCATTGTTGACGGCGAAACCTTACTTAACGATGCCGCTCAAAACATTTGTGCGCCGGTCATTGGCGCCAGTTTACGCCGGCTTTTAGAATCCCGTTTGTCATGATTCAACAAATCAACCTTTATCAATTCGGCGACCAAGACGACAGTGATATTCTGCACAATCCCTATTTGCTTGCCATCCTAGCAAGCATTTTTTTGCTGTTTGCAATCAGTGCTTTTAATTTGGTGCAACTATACAACCATCAGGAAACCAAACAGCAGTTGCAAATGCAATTACAGGCAGCCCAGTCCAGCTTGCAACAATTACAGGTTAAATACCCCAAACAACAAATTGATAACGGATTAAATCAGCAGTTACAGCAAACCAGAGGCTATTACCAGAATCTGTCGCAAATTATAGAGCTTTTCTCCAATCCTAGTGCTGACCGCAACCAGGGTTTTTCCGGTTATTTTAGCGCACTGGCGGAGCAGGCCGATAATCAGGTCTGGCTTACCGGCATTCATATCGACAATGAAGATGATGAGATCACTTTGTCCGGCAGCACCTTTAAACCCGACCAGATTCCCTTGCTGTTTCAACGCTTACAGCATACTAGTATTTTCAAAGGCAAACATTTTGCAAGACTTGACGTACGGCCATCCGAACTAACTCAGGATTTAATTGATTTTACCGTCAGCACCAAATCGGATTCAGAAAAGGAGCAAGCCAATGCCAATAAACATTGAAGAATATCTGCAAAAATTCAACGCGCTGAGTGATCGCGAGAAAATGATGGTAGTCGGCGCCTTCCTGATCATCGTGTGGGCGCTGTGGGATAATTTATTTTACCAGTCCATACATAAGGAAAATCTCGCCATAGAATCTGAAATCGTAGCGATGCAAACCCAGTTGGGTTCTCAGCAGCAATTAGCCCTGCAAGTTGAGACTATCGGTAAAAACAATCCGAACGCTTCCACCCAGCAGCAATTGACCAATCTTTTACAGTCAGTCAGCAATCTTAAAGAACGATTCACAGAGGGCGATAAAAAATTTGTTCCCACCCAACAAATGGCAAACGCCTTGAGCGATATGTTGAAACAACAGGGCAATCTGAAAGTGATCAAACTGGAAACCCTGCCGGTCAGTACTTTTGGCAATACCGATATGCAATCGGCCTGGATGTATAGACACGCTTTGGCTATTACTCTGCAAGGCGATTATTTTAGCACGCTGAATTATTTGAAAAAACTGGAAACCCTGCCCTGGCGTATTCTATGGGATAACATAGACTATCAGGTAAAGGAGTACCCCATCGCCGAAACCCGCATTCAGGTTTATACCCTGAGCTTTGAACAGGACTGGCTAGGTGTTTAAACATTATCGGCTCTTAGCAGCAATCTGGCTATTTTCCAGTCCGGCAATTGCCGAACTGCGCGATCCGACTCTACCGGGCAATTTACCTCATGCCGAGGTGTTCAGCTTAGCGAGCGGAGAAACTATTTTTAACTTAAGCTCCATTTGGATAGCCGGAAACAACCGGCATGCCGTTATCAATGGCATAAGCGTCAGCCCTGGCCAAACTTTGCCTGACGGCAGCCGTGTTTTAAAAATCCTGCCGCATTATGTGCTGGTCAACCAGAAAGGCGGCAATAAAAAAATTTATCTCGTCCCATCCGTTAAAAACCCGGTGAAATAAAACCTATGCGCAAACTCGTAGCCTACATCATAGCCAGCCAGATTTTGTTGCTGTCAGCCTGCGGCCCAAGGTTGACGGCGGTCAAAACTTCGAATGTGGATAGTGTGTTTTCCTCCCAGAGCAATCCTAAGCAAACTTCACCGACCAACACACCACCAACAGCGGTCACCGATGCGCTGATACCGGATTTTAATCAGACTTTACTCAATGACAGTCACGGCGGCAAATTACAAAGTTTTAATATTTCCGTTCACGAAGTGGAGGCCAAAGACTTTTTCATGGGGCTAGTAGTAGACAGCCAGGAAAACATGGTGGTTCACCCGGAAGTCAGTGGTCACATTTCCCTGGAATTGAAGAATGTCACCATTCCGCAAGTACTGAGCACGGTCCAAAAGGTTTACGGTTACGACTACACCAAATCCGATGTCGGCTACATCATTTATCCGGCTACCCTGCAAACCAAGATATTTAAGATAGACCGCCTGGACATGCAACGGGAAGGCAGTTCCAACACCCGGGTATCCTCAGGCCAAATCAACAATGGACAAAGAAATGTGCCTAACATTGTTGGCGCGACATCCATTTCGGGTGGTTCCGGTTCGACTCCCAATCCGAATAATCCTAACAGTCTGGCCGCGAATAACACCACCTCCGGCAGTTGGATTACCACTTCAACAAAAACGGACTTCTGGGACGAGTTGCTAAAATCCTTATCGGCTATTGTTGACGTTACGCCAGTGGCCAGCAATAACGCCGGCCCTACCGATGAACTGCATAATCTGCACACCGGCTCCAAAGTGGTGCTTAACAAACAAACCGGTATTGTGGTGGTAAGAACTAATCCAACTCAAATGCGCGAAGTGGAAAAACTGATTGAAAGCACTCAGGGGCAAATTAGCAGACAAGTGGCAATTGAAGCTAGAATTCTGGAAATCGTGCTAAATGACAGTCATCAAGACGGTATAAATTGGGCCAGCGTATTACACAACGGCCAATTTGCGTTAATGAGCGCAGCCAACCCCTTACCTGCCATTGCAGCAAGCGCAGCTCAAGCAGCTTTTACAGCCGGCATTAAATCCGGAGATTTTGCCGCTTTTATTACTCTGCTGGAATCGCAAGGTAAAAGCAACACGCTTTCCAGCCCCAGAATTTCAACTTTGAATAACCAAAAAGCCGTCATTAAAGTTGGTCAGGACGAATATTTTATTACCGACATTTCCGCCAACACCACGGCCTCCACTACCACAACCATCACTCAAAACGTCACCTGGACACCGTTCTTTTCCGGGATATCGCTGGATGTTACCCCGCAGATTGCCGATACCAATAATATCACTCTGCACATCCATCCTTCCGTAACCATTGTCACTAACCAAACCAAGAATTTTGACATTAACGGTGAGGCCAACAGCATCCCAATGGCTTTAAATCAGGTTAGAGAATCTGATAGTATTGTCCACGCTGAAAATGGGCAAATCATCGTAATCGGCGGCTTGATGCAGGTAAGCTCCGATGAAACCAAGCAAGGCCTGTCGCTGCTATCGCAGATTCCTTACTTGGGTAATTTGTTTCGCCAAAACACTGGCGCCGGACAAAAATCCGAATTGGTTATCCTATTAAAACCCACTATTATCCAATCTAGTGAAGACTGGAAAGGCCCATTGGAAACCAGCCACGAACATCTGCAACAGCTTGATCAAAAGCAGATGTGGAGATAATACTTAGGGCCGGATTGATTCGGCCCCAGTCTCTGATATGTATTTACAGCATTTCGGTCTTAACCAGCTACCTTTTAATCTGACTCCGGATACGCAGTTTTTTTGCGATTTGCCCACTCATCGGGAAGCGCTAAACGTATTGCTGGTTGCCTTGCAGAGTGGCGAAGGTTTTATCAAGATCACAGGTCCTGTCGGCAGCGGTAAAACCATGTTATGCCGAAAACTGCTTAACGAACTGACCGAGCCATTTATCCTCGCCTACATTCCCAATCCTAATCTCAATTCCGAAGCGCTTCATCAAGCCATTGCCGACGAATTCAAAATAAAATACGCCCGCACCGCCGGTCAGGCCCGTTTACTTGCCCAAATTTACGATTATCTGTTTACTGCAGCTGTCGCCGGCTACAAAGTTGTACTGATTATTGACGAAGCCCAGGCAATGCCGCTTAAAACTTTGGAAAGCCTGCGTTTACTCACCAATCTTGAAACCGAAAAACAAAAATTATTGCAAATTGTGCTATTCGGGCAGCCTGAGCTCGATGAAATTCTGCAAAAGAAATCCATACGCCAGTTGCGGCAAAGGGTGAGCTTTAGCTATACCTTATTGCCTCTTAACAAACATCAGGTTGAAGAATATGTGCATCACCGCTTGCAAATTGCCGGCAACAGCCATTCTGATCTGCTTGGACCGTTAGCGATAAAAGCCTTGCATTTTTACACTCAAGGCATTCCCAGGCTGATTAATATTTTGTCTCACAAAGCTCTATTGGCCGCTTACGGAAAGGGCCACAGCAAACTGAACTGGCAACATTTTTATTTGGCGGCGCAGGATACGGACGACACCCGCCCGCGCGTAAATTTATTATTGTTCAAAACCGTCGCACCGGTATTTTTGCTGGTTTGTGGTTTGTTCATTTACTATTTATTTCGTTTATCGATATGAGTTTAATCAACCAAATGTTACGCGATCTGGAACAGCGTCAACCCAAAAAAAACCAGCAGATTGACAAACTTGAGATAAAAACCATTACCCGTATTCATTCCGGCAAACCCAAACTGCTCTGGTTATTGTTACCTATAGCCTTTGCAATTGGTTATGTATTGAATCATAATCAGCCGGAATCAACCCCGGCTCAAACAACCTCAATTGCCGCGCCAGCCGTAAATCAAGCTCTGCCGGCGCCTACTGCCGCGCAACAATCACAACCTCAACAAAAACAGCAGACTCAGGCGGAAACAACTGCCGCAATAGCTACAAATCAAGCTCCGCCAGCGCCTGCACTCGCTCAACAGTCACTGCCTCAACAGCAACAGCAGACTTCGGAGAATACTAACGCCACACAGGCTACTAATCAAATTCCCTCTGTGCCTAATGCCGTTCTTCAACCACAAATACAACCACAACAGCAGGCTATACGGGAAACTTCAACAAATATTCATTCACCAAAACTGATTTTGCCAGCCACCGAACTCCCGGCAAAAAAACCGGAAACGATCATCAAGCCTAATTCAAAGCCTCCAATAGCCAAGCCGGACGCCCTCATAGTGCAAGCTAATCCTGCGCTTCCTGCTGTCAAACCCGAAAATTCCTCCGCCAGCATCCCTAAAATAGTGGCGAACCTTTATCATCAGGCGCAAATCAGTCAATCCGCTGCAAGCAGCCGGGACGCATTGCTGACAGCTCTGGCGCTAGACCCGCATTATTTACCGGCCCGGACGTTGTTATTGCAAACTTTATTAAAAATGCATGCATCAGACGCGGAAATCAATGCTTTTACTGAAAAAAGCCTGCAATTGTTTCCGGATAACTTGTTGTTTATCA
>CAVUMJ010000411.1:0-12978 GCA_963741375.1 uncultured Pseudomonadota bacterium | reverse complement strand
GTTTTTTTTGTGCTGGCTGTCTCGTCTTTCGAGTTTTTTTTGAATCGATCTGATGACGGGGGTTTGCTGCTGTTACGGCTTGTCATGCTTAAACGACTCGCCATGATTTGCACCAGCATGATCATTACGTCCAGCGTTGCACGAAAAGCGGGTGACAAATTGGCTTCTTCGGCCAACATTTGCCGGACTCGCTGGATGGTGGCTTCGACGTTTATGTTATCGACTGTCAATGAGGTGTACCGCTAAATCATGGTTGATGGCGGTATTATAAGGCCAGTTTTAAAAGTCCAATTTTGTCTTCGAGGATGGCTTAGATGCCACGAAAGACTATGATCACCTAAAACGGTATACTCACCAGTAGCCTTGGCTTAATAGGTAAAGCATGGCTCAATGAGGGGCCGATTGAGAAGGGTTTGCCAAAACGATCAAAATGACTGTTTTTTGCAAAAAACCTTGTCAAGGATTATTTTCAATTTTTGAAAGAAATTTACGCTGAGCAATTACAGATTTTCAAACATTAAATTCAATAAACGGATTTTATAGTTTGGGTATGCATCCCTGGTTTATTCATCTTCAAGACTGCCAGTCGGCTTTAACAAAAATAATTTCCGCCAGATATGATCAAAATTTTCTGGCAATCGGCGAATGTGGTCTGGATAGAGGTATTTCTACTGCATTTAGCCTGCAACAACAAGTGTTTGCCCAGCAAATTGAAATTGCCGAGCAGCTCTCAAAACCCATAATCATTCATAGCGTCAGAGCGTTTAATGACATTTTGCATACTAAAAAAACGACAAAAACCAATGTAGCGTGGATCATTCACGGTTTTAACAGTCATCCGGAAATAGCCAAGCAATTAATTCAACATGGATTTTATCTGAGTTTTGGGCCGGCTTTACTTAAGGAGAAAAGTCAAATAGCTCAGGTATTACCTGCAATGCCTTTACAACAGGTGTTTTTTGAAACCGATGCCGGCGATAAGTCAATTAGTGCGATTTACACAGCAGCGGCTAAAATGCTTAACCTGGATTTGGCTTTTTTACAAAAACAGATTTTTAGCAATTTTCAAAGAGTATTTTGTTTATGACCGATTTAAGCTGGTTGTCGCGTACAGAGTTATTAATTGGCAAAGCCAAGTTGGAAAAATTACAACAATCCAGTGTACTGGTTGTTGGTATGGGGGGAGTGGGTTCGTTTGCCGCCGAATTCATATGCCGAAGCGGAGTAGGGCAAATGACTATCGTAGATGGTGATGTGGTTGAGCCGAGTAATAGAAATAGGCAATTACCGGCTTTGTCCACTACACATGGACAATCAAAAGCCGATGTGATGGGGGAGCGCTTACTGGCAATTAACCCTGATTTAAAACTGGAAATAAAGCATGAGTTTATTACGCCGGACACAGCCGATGCGCTACTGGAGCAACACTACGATTACATCGTGGACGCCATCGATAGCTTAACTCCGAAAATCACCTTGATTCGGGCGGCTAAAACTAGAAAAATGAAAATCATCAGCTCTATGGGAGCAGGAGGAAAGCTCGACCCTACCCATCTTAAGGTAGTGGATATTTCCAAAACTTATAATTGCCCTTTTGCGCAATTTATTCGCATTCGGTTAAGAAAGCTTGGCATCAGTAGAGGCGTGAAAGTTGTTTTTTCTCCGGAAGTGGTTGTTAAGGATTCCTTAATGTTTACAGACGGTAATAACTATAAAAAATCAGCTTATGGAACCATATCTTATTTGCCGGCGGCTTTTGGCGGGGTGTGTGCTTCAGTGGTTATCCGTAATTTGATTCACGATCCTGCTCATGTAAATTTATAAAAGGAAATCATGGAAAATCAGAAACATAGAATAAGTAGTCCTGTTAATATTGCATTGATAGAACCAGGAAAAAGCCGGCGTCTGCAAGAAATACAGGAAAATGCCCGCTTGGTAAAATCAGTATCCTTGCTAGAGCAGCAGGTGGAGAATCCCGGTTTCGTCACTAAACAAGGTGGTCAGTTACCGCCGGAGCTTGTTTTGGTGAGACAACTGATAGACCAGCGTCTGGATGAGATTTTGAACTCATTACCGTTAGGCAAACAAAAGCGTTTGTTTAAGATACGTTTTGGTATTGATGTTGATCTGATTAGGGAATTACCAATTAAACGAGTATTAAGCTTAATTAAGATTCAGCCCTCTGTATTGAATAATCCATTAGTGAATATGAAGCTATTAGGCGATATGAATTATAATGGCGAACCGGTTAGCTAGTTTTAGGGTATTGTCTTATCATGGATTGTTTTGAAGTTAAGATGCCCAATTAAACCTAGTCTTCGGGCTAGAAGTTTCACAATTTTTGGGTGTTGAACTTTATGTTTTCTGTCCCGAATGACAAAGTTTTACCAAGTGATTGTGTTTTTACTTGCTAAATAGTCAATTTAGATATCAGTTTTTCAAATCATTTTACATGTATACCTTAGAGCCTAATCAAGATTATCGCAACATCAACCCGGAAAGTCATATTCACTCAGCTGTTTCCGGTTTACAAGCCGATACCGCAAGGCATTATGACGAATGTTATCGGGATTATTTATTTGCCTGGTGTAATAGAGATAATTTGGCGTTGCATTACGGTTATTGGGATGAGACGAAGCCTTATCATCAACACCAGGCATTACTTAACAAAAACCGTAAACTTTACCAATTGGGGAATATACGCGCCAATGACCGGATTCTGGATGCCGGATGCGGAATTGGCGGGAGTAGTATCTGGATGGCTAAGCAGCATGGTAATCAAGTCGCCGGCGTTACTATCAGCGCCAATCAGGTAAAACATGCCAGGCAGCATGCTAAACGTCATGGAGTAGCGGATTTAGTTAGCTTTGAACAAGCGGATTTTTGCGCTATGCCGTTTGCCGAGCAGAGCTTTGATGTGGTATGGGCTTTAGAGAGTTCTTGTCACGCGTTGAATAAGGCCAATTTCTTGAAGGAAGCCTATCGGGTATTGAAAACAGACGGGCGTGTTGTGGTTTGTGACGGTTTTTTATTACAGAGACATTTTAACGAGCAACAGTGGCAATCAGTAGTGACCTGTCTTAATGGCTGGGCTGTCCCAAATTTATGCTCACGGCAGGAATTTAGCCAATTAATGCGGCAGGAAGGGTTTCAAGACATTCACTGCGAGGATATTACTCAGCAAACTCAGGCTTCTATTGAATATATGTATAAAGTTGCCAAACGTTTGCGTCCGGTTCAAAAACTCAGTCAATGGCTAGGCTTGCGGACCCAGGCCCAAACCGCCAACTATCAGGTTGGTCTGGCTCAGTATCAATTGTTTAAAGAAAACTTAACCGAATATTGTGTGTTTATTGGTCAAAAAAAATAATGGGAATCTTAATGGGCCAACTAAATTTAAAACATACAGTTTATTTTGCCGGTTTAACTTTGCTGATGATGGGATGCGCCCATGTTCCGCCTAACAGTGGAGCCGCTAGTTTCTCCAGCTATGCAGAATCGGTATTTCGACATCAGAATGAAGTCAATAGCCGTTTGTTAATGCTCAGCGAAGCGGATTCTTTGCCTGATAATGAAGAGTTTGATAGTGCCGAAGAGGCTTTTCAGGAATCTTGCCACTTGCTAAATGAGTATGCCGAACATGAAAGTAGTGGTGAAAACATGAGTCTGCTATTTAAAAGCAAGGTGCAAGATAGTGTCGCCAATTGTGATTCCGGCATAAAGCGGATGGAAGCGGTGATGACAAAATTTGGCTTGGTTCAAAAATATTAGTGTGCAATGCCTTGGTTACAAGGCCATTCCTTAGTCAAGGCCTGATAAACTAATTTATCAGGGCTTTGATGTATCTGGTCCTGATGGTTTTGCATATAATTAAAAACCACCATTTTTAGTTTTAGCGCACTAATGCCTGATGGGTAGCAAACGGTTTTTGGAACTGTTCCGGACAGCATATCCAGTATCCCCATTAAGTAACCTTTGCCCATTCCGCCTTCATAAGTTTCAACACCGTTTAAATCATTTTCAAGCCAGTGGTAAAGATCGGCGCTGGAGAAGAATACTGCATTTGCAGTGCCGGTAAAGAATAACAAACAAGCCATTCGCAGAATTTTCATGGTAAAACAGACTATCCACGGAATCACCATGCATAACAGCTGATCATTCAGCCGACAAGTTAGGCAAAAGTATCTACATGGCTACCTAAATTTGTATGGGCGCTATTATCAGAAGGATTAACTTTATGGCTTTCCGCTGTATTTGAAGGATGCACCGGTACTGCCGCAGCATTGTTTTTTACATTTGATACCGGATTTGCCTGCAAATATTGATAGGCCTGAGAGTTAGAAACCACTGCAACACTGGACATGATTCTCTCCAAGTTTGGGTTAATAAATAAACTGAGATTATCCTATACCAATTGCAAAAAAACGCCAGCTTTTTTGTTGCTTATAGTTTGAATTACATCAAATTAAAATGCATTTGTTTTCCCGAATGCTTATTTTGCAGCAAGGACTTTCAAATTTTAACGCTTTTGACTTTATGACGTTCAGCCAACTGCAAAATCAGTAGCGCCATAATAATCAGACTCGCGCCAATAGCAACTTTGATGGTTAACGGCTCCTGGTTGATGCTGCAACCCAGCAATAACGAGAAGACCGGTGTAATTAGATTGATTAATGCCACTTTGGTAGCCGGTAAGTGGGTAAGAACAAAAAAGTACATGATAAAGCCTAACGTCGTCGCAATTGTTCCAAGGTAAATGATGGCGTAAAGGCTTTTATCTGAAATAACGGTGGGGATTTGTCCGTTATCCAGCCAATACCAGGACAGAAAGTAGAGGGGGAGCGAAAATAGCAAGCCGCCTGAAATTTGTTGCAAAGCAGGCAATTTTGCGTTGATACGTTTAATCCAGATGGCGCTCGCAGATTGAATAAAAGTTGACAATAACACTCCGGCAATGCCCATCAGAGCTTGCCGGCTTAATTCAACAGCGGAAATAAACATGACAATTAAACCGCAAAAACCCAGAAAATAAGCTGACAATTTTTGCCAGCCCAAGCTTTGTTCATTCAATGCGTTTGCTGCTAAAAAAGCAGTCATGACAGGGCACAGACCAAAAATAACCGAAAGCCAGCCGGAAGGGATAAACTGCGCTGACCAATAGGTAATGATCATGCCGACATAAAGCTGTGTAGTTACCGCCAGATAAGTCCATCTCGCCGCGCTATGAAAAGCCAATCGTTGCCGTATTAATAACATTAGCAAGGCCAGACAAAGTGCGCCTATGGTCATGCGTGCGGTAACGCCAAAAACAAAACTTAGGCCTTCACCACTCCACTTTATGCCAAGTGGAGTGGTGGCCCAAACCAAAACCACGCCCAGATAGGCGAGTTTGACACGCATTATTTTTTTAACAATTTGATATGTTCGGCAATTATATTTTTCACTACGCCAGGATCAGCCAAGGTGGAGGTGTCGCCAAGATTATCGTAATCGTCTGCGGCAATTTTGCGTAAAATTCTGCGCATAATTTTACCGGAACGAGTTTTAGGCAAGCCTGGCGACCATTGTATGGTGTCGGGTAAGGCTATGGCGCTGATTTCTTCCTTGACCAATTCGATTAAAGCCTTTTTCAGCAACTCGCTGCCTTCAATGCCGGCATTGAGGGTAACGTAGGCATAAATGCCTTGACCTTTGATCGGATGCGGAAATCCAACCACTGCAGCCTCCGCAACTTCGTTGTGCAATACCAGAGCGCTTTCAATCTCTGCCGTGCCCAGGCGATGTCCCGAAACATTGATGACGTCATCAACACGTCCGGTAATCCAGTAATAGCCGTCTTGATCGCGTCGCGCGCCATCGCCGGCAAAATAATAGCCTGGAAATTTTTTGAAATAGGTATCTATAAACCGTTCATGGTCGCCATAAATACTTCTGGCTTGACCAGGCCAGGGAAATGTCAAGACCAGATTGCCTTCTGTTTCACCGGATAATAAATGACCATCGTTATCAACAATAGCCGGCTTAACCCCAAAGAAAGGCAAGGTGGCTGATCCGGGTTTTAAATCAATTGCTCCAACTAGGGGCGTAATCAGGATGCCGCCGGTTTCAGTTTGCCACCAGGTATCGACTATAGGGCATCGCGATTCACCTATCACATGGTAATACCATTCCCATGCTTCAGGATTAATCGGTTCCCCAACACTGCCCAGGACTCGTAAGGAAGTGCGTTTGGTGTGAGTGACAAATTCATTACCCAGCGCCATCAAGGCTCTTAAAGCAGTGGGAGCGGTATAAAAAATATTAACCTGATGTTTGTCCACCACCTGCCAGAAACGATCCGCACTTGGGTAGGTCGGTACGCCTTCAAACATCAAGGTAATGGCGCCGTTGCATAAAGGACCGTAAAGAACATAGGAATGTCCGGTAATCCAGCCGATATCGGCAGTACACCAGTACACATCGCCTTCATGATAGTCGAAAACATAGCGATGAGTCATCGCCGCAAACAACAGGTAACCGCCGGTGGTATGCAACAAACCTTTCGGTTTGCCGGTGGAGCCTGAGGTATAAAGAATGAACAAAGGATCTTCGGCATCCATTATTTCTATGGGGCATTCGGCTGAAGCTTGCTGCATGGCTTCGTGGTAGCAAATATCACGATCATTATTCCAGGGTATGTCATGGCCGGTATGCTTGATGACAAATATTGTTTTCAGATCAGGGCACTGGTTAGCGGCTTTGTCGGCATTAAGCTTGGAATGAACAATTTTGCCGCCCCGGTAACTTTCATCAGCACAAATCAAAAACCGGCAGCCGGCATCAATGATACGATCACGTAAAGCATCGGCGGAAAATCCCCCAAACACAATTGAATGAATTGCGCCAATCCGGGCGCAGGCTAAAATCACTACTGCAGCTTCCGGTATCATTGGTAGATAAATACAAACCCGATCACCTTTTTTGACATGGTGGGCTTTTAAAACATTGGCAAATTTACAGACTTGGCTGTGTAATTCATAGTAGGTTAAGGTTTGATGGTGCGCAGGGTCGTCACCCTCCCAAATAATGGCGACTTGATCAGCTCGGTCTGGCAAATGCCTGTCCAGACAGTTGTAACAGACATTGAGCTGGCCGCCTGTAAACCATTGAATTTTTCCAATGCCGTAATCATAATTTAGCACTTCTTGCCAGGGGTGATGCCAATCCAGAAACTGAGAAGCCTGTTCGGCCCAGAATGTTTCAGGATGATCAATGGATTGCTGATAAAGACGCTGATAGCTTTCAATATTAATATGGGCTTGACTGGCAATTTCAGGTTTGACCGGGTAAATGTGAGTATCTGACATGCTCCATCCTTAAAAATTTTGACTATGACTTGATTTTATTGTTCGAGTATTAAACAAATGTTGCGGTTTCCAATGAGCAATCGCCCATTCCAGTATGTCAGGGATTGCGGCATTACGCAGATTTGCCGGTGGATTTTGTTGCAATAAGTTTAACAGTAGAAACAAGGTTGCCGAAGCTTGGCTTTTGTCCACAGGATGGGCTAGCGTTTGTTTACTAAGCTTGTGGCCTTGACTGTCTACGATAATTGGCACATGCATATACTCTGGTGTAGGGAAATTCAACAATTGCTGCAAAAAAATCTGCTTTGTTGTTGATTCAAGTAAATCAAAGCCTCTAACAACATGATTAATTTGTTGCTCATGGTCGTCAACTACAACTGCCAGTTGGTAGGCTATTATGCTATCTTTGCGTTTAATCACAAAATCGCCATGCCGGGCCGCCATGTTTTCACAAATCCAACCCTGAGCACGGTCAATAAAATTTATGTTTTCATTTTGGCTTTTGATGCGTAATGCATTGTTCTCTGCAGCCAAATGTTTGTCCCGGCAATGTCCCGGATACAGCTCTATTTGTTGACCAAGTTGCTTTCTGCTACAAGCGCATGCATACAGTTTGTCCCGTAATAAAGCAATTGCCTTTTCATAAGCAACATTATGTTGACTTTGATAATAAACTTCACCGTTCCAAATCAGGCCGAAATTTTGCAGGCAGTCAATAATCGCAGAGATTGCTCCCGGCTGGTTGCGAGGCGTATCTAGGTCATCAATACGTAGCAACCATTGCCCATTGTGTTTGCGCGCATCGAGGTAGCTTGCCAAAGCGGTATACAGGGAACCAAGATGTAACAAGCCAGTAGGCGATGGTGCAAATCGCCCGATATAAGTGATGGAATCAGTCAGAGTTAACCCAATTGTTTCTCTCTGATTTCATCCAATGTTTTGCAGTCTATGCACAAAGTAGCTGTTGGGCGGGCTTCCAGACGGCGTATACCGATTTCAATGCCGCAGGTTTCGCAATAACCGTAATCACCGGATTCAATATCTCGTAGCGATTCTTCAATTTTTTTGATAAGTCTGCGTTCACGATCACGGGTACGTAATTCCAGACTGAATTCAGACTCCTGCGTGGCTCTATCGTTTGGGTCGGGAAAATTAGCAGCTTCATCCTGCATATGGGAAACAGTACGATCAACTTCTTGCATTAATTCCGACTTCCAGTTATTTAGGATGGCGGAAAAATGTTGTATTTGCGCATCGTTCATGTACTGTTCGCCTTCTTTTTCAACATAAGGTTTGAAAGAGAATTCTGACTTGGGATTACTCATCCATTTACTCCTGGTCAACTTTAAAAAAATCGGGGCTTTGTATCAGAATGGCGGGTATCAAGCAAGAAGTTTGTTATTATTTTATATTTCTTTATCACTTTGAACCTAAAATGAAGCTGCAAACTGCCCAGAAAATGCATGGTATTACTTCTTTTTTTGTCATGCAACTGTTACAACGCGCTAAACAGTTAGAGCAACAGGGTGTTGATGTTATCCATATGGAAATTGGCGAACCGGACTTTCCAACTCCGCCGGTTGTATTGGAAGCAGGCAAACGATTTATGCAGACTGGTAATATAAAATATACTGCTGCTGGAGGATTGCCGGAATTACGCACAGCTATTGCCGAATATTATCATGAGCAATATGGTGTTAAACTGGATTCCCATAGAGTAATCATTACTCCGGGTGCGTCGGGAGCTTTTTTAACGGCTTTCGGTATGACATTAAATCCTGGTGATACGATTTTGATGAGTGATCCATGTTACCCTTGCAATGGCAATTTTGTTCGATTATTCGGGGGAGAGGCCCAACTTATCAATGTCAGTTCGGATACAGCATATCAGCTGAATGCAAACTTGATCAGCCGGAATTGGATAAAAACCAGCAAGGGTGTGTTAATTGCTTCTCCATCCAACCCAACTGGCACTGTATTGCCGAACGTAGATTTGCTGGAATGTATCCATCAGGTTCAAAATCTGGGTGGATTTTTTTATTCCGATGAAATTTATCATGGATTGGTTTACGACAAACCGTTTAATACGGCTTTGGCTATTAGCGAAGAGGTATTCGTCATTAACAGTTTTTCGAAATTTTTTGGGATGACTGGATGGCGTGTTGGTTGGCTTGTTGTTCCTGATGTCTTTGTGGAAGCGGCGGAACGGCTCGCTCAAAATATATTTATTGCTACGGCTACACACTCTCAGTATGCTGCTTTAGCGGCTTTTTCTACTGAAAACATGATTGAATTGGTACGCCGTCGCGAAGAACTTAAACTGCGGAGGGATTTTTTGTACGAAAATCTTATCAGACTTGGTTTTAAAATTGACAGTAAGCCTGATGGGGCTTTTTATATTTACGCTGACTGTAGCGGAATCTGTCAGGATAGTTTTCAGTTTGCCTCCGAATTGTTGGAAACCGCAGGAGTAGCGGTGACGCCTGGTAAGGATTTTGGTTTAAATCAGCCTGAAAAATACATAAGGTTTGCATATACTGTTTCAATAGATAGAATGTCCGCCGCATTAACTAGATTGGAACAATTTATATGCCGATAAACCAATGGACGCCGCAACAATTGCAGCAAAATTTAAATGAAAATCAGGAATTGGTATTGCTTGATGTCAGAGAGCAGCACGAATATGACTATGCGCATATTGACGGTAGCGTTTTCATTCCATTAGGCCAATTACCGAAAAGATTTCAGGAACTGGAAGCCGAAAAGGATATTGTAGTGATTTGCCATCATGGAATGCGTAGTCAGCAAGCATGCTTATTTTTACAACAAGCCGGTTTTGAACGGTTATACAATCTTAAAGGCGGGATCGATGCTTGGTCTTTGGTTTGCGATCCTTTAGTTCCTCGCTATTAAAAATAAAAAATAAGAATAACAATATGTTTATAAAAGATTTTTATAATATGCAAGATGGTAGTGTCAAAATCGTCGCAGAGCAGGCAAGTATGTTTGCCAAAGAAGTGGCGCATGATTTTAATCCATTACATGATGTCGATGCCAAACGTTTCTGTGTGCCGGGAGATTTATTGTTCTCGTTAGTGCTGGAAAAGTACGGACTAAGTCAAAATATGCACTTCATATTTTCCGGGATGGTGGGGCACGGGGTCTTATTGAATTTTCCTGATACTGACGCTGATAAAATTGATGTGACGGACAATCAGGGCAAAGTGTATTTACAAATTGAGCGTTCTGGCAAGGTGAGTAGGGATCAGGCCCTAATAGAGGTTTTGATACGAGATTATGTGGCATTTTCGGGTCAGAATTTCCCTTATGTTTTGGTGCCATTGCTAGCCCGGGAAAATGTGATGTTTAATATTGACAGGCCTTTGGTAATTTATGAGAGTATGACCTTGAAATTCAAACACCTGGATTTTCAGGAGCCGGTTTTAGAAATGCTGGAACCTAAAATGGAGGTTAATGGTAAAAGGGCAACGGCTTATTTGCATTTTCAAATCAAGGCCGGTATGGATGTAGTTGGTTCAGGATTTAAAAAATTGGCAGTCAGCGGCTTAAGAGATTACGAATCAGAACCTATGCAGATTTTTGTAGATGAATATTTAGAGAGGAAACATACTTATTTGGGGAATATAGCGGAGGCCAGTGTTTAAACCGGATAAGGTTTGTTGATTAAACCAAATTGCAATCTACTGTCGGAGGACTAGCGGTTTCTAAAATAAATTGTTTTTTACATGTTTTACCTTTTAGGCAGAACTTTGAGGTATTTCACTGAACAAAGTAATTACAAGCAGTCTGGTTTAACTTGACGCTACTGAAAATTGCTGTAGAATGCTTCGATTCCAACTTCGGAGCGGTAGTTCAGTTGGTTAGAATACCGGCCTGTCACGCCGGGGGTCGCGGGTTCGAGCCCCGTCCGCTCCGCCAAAATTTCCCGGATGGATGGTCAAAGCAGATATATCCCGTTTTTATGAATGGTTTTCTATAAATTGTCGCCAGATTATTTTAAAGGTTTGCGTCAAGTGCGGGTCGTCGGCATTTACTCGTTCGGAAATTATCTCAATTTTCTGCCAAGCGCCATATTCAATTTCATCAGCCGACAGTATAAATGGGCCGTTATGCCGACAACGATAGACTTGAATAAACTCCATCCCCAGTTCTTGAATGGCTGGAAGTTTAAACAGGAATGCCACTTCAGCCTTGACGCCAAGCTCTTCTTTTAACTCACGGGATGCACATTCGCTGTAACTTTCATTGATGTCCACATGCCCGGCTGCGGAGCTATCCCATAAGCCTTTATGCAGATCTTTTTTCATAGAACGTTTCTGTAGAAAAAGTTGATTTAGGTTGTTAAAGACTAAAATATGCACGGCACGGTGTTTTAAGCCATTTTCGTGTATTTCTCGCCTTGAACAACAGCCTACCACCTGATCTTGTTCATCTACAAAGTTAAGTAATTCTGTATCCATGTTAAGCTATAATCCTAGAAACCGCAGTTGACCGCTTATGAGCATAAAGAAATTTTTTCATATCAAAATGTTATTCTTATTTGAGAACTCCCCTTTTTGGTTTGGCCGCTACACATCCGATAGCACCTTTTTCCGACTGTCTGACTGCGTTACTTTTCCCTTACAGGGAATCGCCATGCGCGGAAAAAGTGCCTTGTCAGCCAGTCGGAAAAAGGTACTCTCGAATGTGCCCAACTGCGGTTTCTAGGATCATTTCTTATTATTAACTAGTGTAGCTTACCGGCATTTGTTTGATAGGCATAGAAGGATATATGGCAAGAAGAAGCGAACATACTCAAGACCAGATTAAAGACATGATACTCAATGCAGCTGAAGCAATTATTATTGAAGAAGGTGTAGATGCTTTGACTGTTAGAAAAGTGGCTCAGGAAATAGGTTATACAGTGGGTAGTTTTTATATGGTTTTCACAAATATGGAAGAACTGATGACCCATTTAAAAGCTCGTACTTTAGATCATTTGTGCGGACAATTAAGAACAGTTTCGCAAATAGATGAACCGGAAAAGCAAATTCATGGTTTGTCCAAGGTTTATCTGAATTATGCAGCAGAAAACTTTAATAGATGGCGGTTTGTTTTTGAAAACAGTTTTTTGGATCAAGCTGATATGCCTGATTGGTATCGGCAGAAAGTGAAGATAATATTTGAGCCTATAGAAGAATTATTTAAAAAATTAAAACCGGACATAGAAGATGATCTGTCCAATTTGGCTGCCAGAAGCTTGTGGTGCGGTGTGCATGGCATTTGTATTCTATCCTTGAATGGTCATCTTGACCGCGCAGGAATTCAAAACAGTGAATTGGCGGTGGATATGCTGGTTAAAAACTTTATTCTGGGTTGGAAACAGGATTAACCGATTCCGGCACATGCAGCATAAGCAATGTGGTTGCCAGTATGAGCAGGCAACCCAGGCTAATTAATGCGGTAACCGGAGTAATTTGTTGGGAAGTTGCAAAAGTGTAAATGCCTACCGATAAAAGCATAGCGGCATTTTGAAAGAAATTCTGCATGGCGACTGCGCTACCGCTGCCTATGCTTTGTTGACCAAGCTCCTGAACCGCAGCGTTGATGGGTACAATAAACAAACCTCCAG
>CAVUMJ010000410.1:0-4771 GCA_963741375.1 uncultured Pseudomonadota bacterium | reverse complement strand
ACCGGAAAAATAACATGCGCTTTAAACCGGTATTAACGTGGAAGCAAAAACCCTATGACCATTTATGCAATTGGCAGTGTTAAAGGCTGTTATCAAACCTTATTAAACTTGCTGGATAAAATTCAGTTCGATCCGGAAAATGACACCTTATGGTTTGCCGGAAATTTAGTTAACGAAGGCTCGGACTCTCTGGAAATATTACGATTTGTGAAAAGTCTGGGTAAAAAAGCCGTTATGGTGCTGGGCAATCAGGAATTGCATTTATTGAGGGTGGCTTATGGTTTTGTACCAGCGGCAGCCAGCGATCAACTGGCGGAAATTCTTAGTGCGGAAGATAAGGAGCCACTTATGAAATGGTTGAGGCAGAGACCATTTATTCATCACGATTCCAAACTTAATTTTACTTTAGTGCATGCCGGAATTCCTGTTGAATGGAGTTTTAGCAAGGCATTAACTTTTACCTATGAAGTTGAATCTGTACTCGCCTCGGGTAATTACCAGCTACTACTTGAAAATCCTGAGCCCGATCAATCACGTTGGCATCCAAAGTTACGGGGTTGGAAACGGCTGCGTTTTATCGCCAACGCCTGCACTTTAATAAAATATTGCAATCCGCAAGGAAAACTCGATTTCAAAACTCGCGGATCAATCCATGCCCAAGCCAACAAAGACTTAGTGCCTTGGTATCGCCTGCCTGATAGATTAACCGCTAATCTGAATATCATTTTTGCCGATGACGCCGATTTTCAAGACAACTATTTTCCGGGAATCCACCCTTTGCCGACAATAGCAAATCTGTCGGCGTTAAAGTTGTCAGCCAATCCTGAAGTGATTAGCGTAGCTCGTTTGGAGCAAAGTCTTGTAGCTTAGTCCAGGTTTTGGACGTTGTTGATTGATCCGTCAAATTGCTGCAGCTCTGCCTAGGAGGCTGTCCGAGATCGTATACAGGGTCATAGGGCGTATTAGCGAAGCGTAATACGCCGGATGATCGAAGGCTAACATGCGGCGCAATACGGCTAACGCCTATTGCGCCCTATGTCCTACGGTCCTTATTCTCGGACAGCCTCCTAGGTTCGTGTAATAAATTATTTTTGCCGATATCTTGCCAAGCGTTCAAGCAATAGCCCGGCATGGTAAGCGGCATCAGTGGTTTCCTCAAGAACGCCCAGGATTTCGGTCCAGTTAGTCTCTTCTATCAAGGAAAGCACCAGCACCCTGCGCTGTTTTTTCCGCCATTCGTGATATATCAAGTCGGCGTTTTCCTCTGCGCCTTTAAGATTTTTGCAGCAGGTTTTCATGCGCGCCAGATCAATGTTCGGATAATTGGGAATCTCACTCTGCAGATTCTCAATCATAGTCATCAATGTTGAAAGGATTTCCTGCGCCGCATCCTCAATCTGCCTGGGATAGCTGATATCGATTAACCTGGCGGTGTCATTGATGCCATCTGCTATATCATCCAAATGTTTGACCAATTGTTCGGTAACGTAGACCACTTCGGAATAGGCAAGCAATTCCAGGCTACGATAGGCTTCAGCTGTAATTCTGTCGCCCTTTTCTTCCAGATGTTTGACTCTCAAGATGTATGGGTCAGGATCTTTCAGATTCTCGAATAGTTCACTCAAAGCCTGACCGCAGACTAGTGTATTATCAAGATGCTCCTTGAGTATCTGTTCCAGGGGGCGGATTTCCGGCTGTTCTACTAAATCGGCATTCATAAAGGCCTCATTGGGGTAAAAAGCATTTAGAGCGAGTTATTAAATATCAAGCAACACCGGCATGTTACTTTTTTTCGATAGACAGGTCAAAAAACAGGACATACCGTCAACCAGGCTTTTGGCTATAGAGCTTTATTTTTATTAGATCAAGTCATCCTTAACAAATATAATTTTTCACCTAGTACACTAGTACAATTGAAATCCTGCCTGAATATGGTTATATAGCCATAAAAGAAAAAAGCTAATCATTGCCTTAAGGTAATGAACGGAAAATCACAGGGTCCGTGTGTCACGGATAGCCGGACTGCTTCTTTTGTTTGAAAGAAATAACCAATTACTTTTAGCTAACCTAAGGATATGTTCAATGAAACAATTGCAAACCCTAGCAGTCATGATTGCGATGACCGCTTTTTCAATCCAAGCACAGGCTTCCGAATTCGATATCACCCTGACAGGAACAGCAAGCCAAGGCAGCCCTGGAAGTTTTGTCAGCGGTGGAACAGAATGGGACTATACTTTTTGGACACTGAGTTCAACACAGCTACCCATCACAGTCAATAATAATGATGAAATCGTTGCGACTATTAATTTCGATCAAAACATCACGATACCCTCATCCTTAGGAAGCAGCAGCTTTCTCTTCGCCATTACCGGAGATGCCATTGGGACTAGCGGATATAATACTGCGTCATCTAGTACAACACAATTAATCGAAAATACTACAACAATCTTTGATAATACGGCCACTCCTACCCCAAGCACAACATCAGGACAATTTTCCGGCGTAACTGGCTTGGACCCCACCCAGTCATACACCTTTAATCAAATTATCGAAACTATAAGCATAACCGACACAAGTGGAAATACAAATATTGCACTTAATCAGGCTGAAGTGTATTACATGAACAGTAGTCCTGCAGCGGTTCCACTTCCACCGGCTGTCATAATGTTTGCGTCAGGCTTAATCGGTTTAGGTGCTATGCGTCAAAAAAAGTCGATTGCTTAATCTGCCAACTCTGCAAGACACCATGACAGCCAACGTTTAATATTCTGCTTGTAAACTAAAGCCATCTTCAAAGATGGCTTTTTATACTATTTAAAACTGATACCGCAAGGTCGCCTGCGCGGTATGGGCTTGATAACCTGAGCCGAAATTTACATCATAACCTAGACTGGCGGTAAGATTTTCTTCAGCCAGCACATTAAGACCCGCGCCAACCGTTCCTGTGCTATGGTCCAAATTTTGACCGGGGGTAATAAACGCCGCCCCGCCGCCTGCAAACGTAGAGGTGGTGTTGACGCCGCTGTTCAGGAAATCATAGCTGTAAAAAGCGCGCAAATAAGGCTGGGTTTTAACCTCAAACAAATCCGCATCATGCAATATCTGACCACCCACACTGCCCCGTAAACGGTCTGCTGTTAAACTGCCTATGTTCAAATCCAATGCCCCTGCGCCGCTCTCGCCATAACCATTTTGGGTAACATGGTTCCAATCCATACGCAGCATTGGCGTCAGCGTGGTTAGACCATCAACGGCAAAAGGTATGCCGCCGCCCACGCGCAGCCCCCAGACGCCGCCGTCAAAATTGCCGGCGGCCGTGCCGCTCAAGCCGGTATTGCGCCGGGAGGCGTAGGCTTGTCTAGCCCAGGCCGCCATAGCTTCCACATAACCAATGCCGACACTCTTGCTGCCATAAACACTAATCTGATAACCGTTGATGGTATTGGTATCGCCGGTTTGCTGATCTGAATAATTGATATTGGTTTTGGTATAAGTAAATGACATACCGGCAGTTAAGCCGCCGTCGAAATGATGGTCAATACCTCCGGCCAAACCCCAGTTACTGCCGTTGTAACCGGCAAAGCTGTCTTTGGCGGACTGATTCATGCCGCCGCCGAAAGGCTTAAACCAGATATCGTTATCCTGCGTATCGTCGCCGGAAGCAGCGCCGTTAACCTTAGCCGAACGTAATTGATCCAACCGCAGACTGAGTCTATCGAAAACCGAAATCATACTGTTACGGGTGGACAGTTGAATGCCGCGATTGGTAAGCGGAATTACTTTTTCCAAAGTAGCCGCTTGTTGGGTGGATGATAGCGCCGAAAATTGAGCCAACACTCCAGCCATTGCCCCGCTTCCGTTCCCCAGCGCTTCAAATATTGAGGCTGCGCCTTCCGTTCTGAAGTTAACCGGAGGAATTGATGATACAAACACCAAATTCCAGTCGCCACTATTTGAAGTATCCGCCACTAAAGAGTATGTCATGCCATTATAGGCGCCTGTTGTGCCGGTTACGGTACTGATTGAGGAAACTTCTTTTAACACGTCGGCATAAGTGCCTGCCGTCACCGTCGAGCCGGAATAAATACCAAAATGCATAACGGGCGAATTGGAATCGAGGAAATCCAATTGTCCGTAGTTGGAATGACTGTTAATAATGATGTTATAGTTAGTCAGGGAGGTGTCGTATATCGCATCGTAGGTCAGTGCGCCCGCAGCATTTCCGGCGCCTTGTAAATTGTTCAAAGTATCAATTGTACCCCCGTAACTATATATATCCTGGCCGGAACCGGATATAGTTCCGGTATTAGTAATTGTAATGCCGTTAATAAAATTAAAATCGATGGCGGGAAAAGTTGTGCCTAATAGGGCGCCTGAATTATTAATATTTTGATTATTATTTTGCAACGAAACAGCTTCACCTCCTGTGACAACAGCACTAGACCCCGTATTATTCAATACATCGTTTGCGCCATTTAAGACTATGGCCGCATTACTGGAGTAAGTGATGCTGCTCGTGTTATCAACTGTCGTTAAGCCGCTACCGCTAGTTGAAATTTGATTAGTGGTTGGCGAGGAATTGGTAATAGTAGTCTGCCCGTGCGCCGGCAAAGCAAGCAACAACAATATGCCGGTCGAGATTCCGGTTCTTTTGTTATTACGCTGGAAAGAAAAAAAACCGCTGTATAGATGAATAAAAGGATTTACCGAATGATCACTCTCTTTAATAGCAAATATACCGTAAGCCAATTTCTTAAATTGTATATTTTTA
>CAVUMJ010000409.1:0-6554 GCA_963741375.1 uncultured Pseudomonadota bacterium | reverse complement strand
ATTCACGGGTTCCGATAAGCGTGAGAGCTCTGGAAATGGAGGTAATTTGAGAAGGAAAGCCGTAAAAAGCGCTATTGACAATTTTAAGCAGTTTGGCCGACAGAACTGCATCGTCCTCAATTAGAAATGCGGCATCTTGCGATCCTTTAGTTGGATCATCAACTATTTGCTTTAATGCAAAATAAATATTTGGGGGTGTTGCCAATTTCAGGTCACCCTTTAATAAATCCGCTACAGTAAAATCATCCGAAGAAATTATCATTTAGAAATTACAAAAATTTAAAATTCAACCTATACTAAACATTATTTCAACCATATAGTGAACATAAACCTAGATGGTATTGAAAAAAATACAAGTTTGTAACTGATTTATGGATGTCACCCTTGATTTTAAAGCCACTTGGATTTATGTTGCTATCTGTTGAAATTGCTTGGCTGGTATTATGATTGCCCAGGAATCTCTCAAAGAAAAAGTCATTATTGTTGCAGATCAACAGGAAGATTCTGTACAAAAAGTCGTTGAGATTCTCAAAGCAAAAAGCTTTTCCAATATTCATGTAGTTAACAACGGTGAGAGAATTTACGAAGTATTAAGACCTTATCACGATCAAGCCGATCAGATTGGGCTGATAGTCGTTAACGTAAGTTTGCCTCGCTGCAATTTACAGGAAATGTTTTTGAATTTGGCCTGTGCTACAGATGGCACTGCTATTCCTTTTATTGTTCTAAATCCGATTCAGACCGACATAGCTATTTCCAAATCGGCTCTTGATGTCAGCACTAGTGAAAATTGTCTGATCTATAATATCAATTTACCAGTCAATGCTCAGGAGTTTATGCTGGCGGTAGATTTTTTGCTTAAATTAAAATTTGAGCGAATTAAACGGTATAGGCAGGAAGAACAACTAATCAACGAGCTGGCTGCAAAGAGTATCATTGATGCAAAATTGAAGTTTTTGGTGGCTCATGATGAACTGACCGGCTTGTATAACCGTAGTAGTTTTGAAAGACAACTTAGAATCATTGTTAATCGCAGTAATAAATTATTAAAAGATGGGGCTTTGCTATTCATCGATGTTGATCGCTTTAGTTTAATTAATGAACTTGAGGGTTTTGAAGTTGGTGATAGGTTATTAGTCGAGTTGGCAATTTTAATAAGAAAGCTCGCCCCCATGACGAGCTTGTTTGCCAGAATCGGCGCGGATGAATTTTGTTTATTCCTTGAAAATAAAAACAAAATTCAGGCCAGAATAATTGCTGAAACCATTAAAAATACGGTTGATAACTTTCGATTTTTTACAGGGGAAGTTTGTTATAGCGCTTCTGTTTCAATTGGCATTTCCGCATTCGATAACACCACTCACATGGTTCATCCTGGTGAAATGGTTCTGCATGCCCGGCAAGCATGTCATTTTGCCAAGGTAAATGGCCGGGATAATGTTTGGGTATATAACAATGAAGACGTTGCCGTCAAAGAACATCGTCGCGATATTTATTGGGTGCCTTTAATTCGCAAGGCGTTGCGGGAAAACGATTTATTTTTGGTTTTTCAACCGGTGGTTCAATTAAGTAATGGTTTTATTTCCCATTACGAAGTATTGCTGCGGATGACGGGGGATAATAATGAAGTGGTTACTCCCGATAAATTTATTCCGGCAGCAGAACGAATGGGATTAATACATGGCATAGATTTGTGGGTAGTTGAAAATACCATCGACTTTTTGGCGTCTCTACCCTCGCATATGTCGTACGTTTCCTTGGCTATTAATCTGTCAAGCAATGCATTCCAGTATCCGGATTTATTGCAGACCATTCGTGACAAGTTGGAGTTGACCTGGGTGGACGCCAGCCGCTTAACCTTTGAAATTACCGAAACGGCGGCAGTAGAAAACTTTGAAAAAACCCGAAGCATGATCAATAAAATTCAATCTTTGGGTTGCCGGTTTGCCTTGGATGATTTTGGGGCGGGTTTTTGTTCTTTTAATTATCTTAAAACTTTTCCGGTAGATTACGTCAAAATTGATGGGCAGTTCATCAAAAATTTATTGAATGATGAAACCGATCAGATACTGGTAAAATCTATGGTTGATATCGCCGCTAAATTAGGTAAAAAAACCATAGCTGAATTTGTCGAGTCTGTTGACTCAGCGTTAAAATTAAAAGAAATTGGAGTGAATTACGGTCAAGGTTATGCTTTTGGCAGACCCGAGCGTTATCTCCTTGAGAATCAGAGCGTACCTTTAACAGTTTTGAAAAATACCCTCACGAATCATATAACTGAACGTTTACATCCGATCATAGATATTTCCAAGAATAATTAATGACTATTGTCAGATGGCGTTAATAATTTTATAAACTGCTTTATGTAGCCACAAGATGAGGCATGATAGCGGAAGCGGATTTTCAAAGGAAAGTTCGGCTTAAACCTGATATATATTGTTTTGATTAAATTCAAAAGCAATTATTGAGTCAAAACAATTTTTTTATTTATTCTACAAGGTTTACCATATAGTCTTGCTCTGGTATATTCCCTAAAGCGGTCTAAACTTAAATAATCGACAATTCTTAAAATTAAAACAAACAAAGAGGAAGGGTTATGGGTGAATTGCTGTTTATAGCAACAATTATTTTTGTTGCTTATGTTGTATTTGTAGTGCTTGGCGGCAAAAAAGAGACTTCTCATTCTGGCAAACATGAAGAGATTAAGCCGGAAATAACTCATCCGGAAAGTGTTGAGATACTTAAAACTCAGGAAAAAGCTGAAACTATCAGCGTAACTCCTCCGGCAGCTGTGATTTCTGAGTCAAATCCAGCACGAGCAAAACCTGCTGTTGCAAAATCTGATGAAAAACCTGTTGTCGCAAAAGTTGCTAAAACAGTTAAAACCACAACTGCAAAATCAACTGCGTCAAAATCAACCTCCGCAAAAACTGCTTCTGCCGTAGCGCCTGCGTCGGTAGTTGCTACAGATAGCATAAAAAATCCCAATACTGGTGAAGTGGCTAAAATTCCGGGTTCTTACGCATTTGCAAAGAGATGGATCAAAGATGCGTTAGTTGAAGAAGGTTTGCTGGAAAAGGTATATAAAAATAATGAGTTGGATGATGAAGTCAACGCAAAAATCCAAGTTGCTCTACAACAAATCAAAGCAATGCCAAAATACCAGTAATCTTTGTATTTAATTGAGATTCAGCCTAGGAGGCTGTCCGAGAATAGGAGCCAGCCCATAGGGCGCAATAGGCGCTAGCCGTATTGCGCCGCATGTTGGCCTTCGATCATCCGGCGTATTACACTTCGCTAATACGCCCTATGGCCCTAAGGTTTTCTATTCTCGGACAGCCTCCTAGCGGGTAACGCTGGGCTGAGTTGAAATTTATGTAAGGCAGCTAAAATTCTTGGACCTCATTCCAACCCCAACTTTTTAAGCCGGTAACGCAGAGATCGAAAAGTCAGGCCAAGTTGTTTGGCTGTTGCAGTCTTATTCCAGCGATTTTCTTCTAAAGCATTGGACAAAGCCTTTTTTTCTATATCTTCCAGATAGCTTTCCAAAGATAACTTTTTGTTATCAAAGTCTTCATTTAAATGGTTAAACTCTGTTGTCAAGGTCAAGTTTAAATCCTCAACCTTGATGATGTCGTTTTCATGTAGTGCTAAAGCCCGTTCTAGAATATTCTCAAGCTCTCGTACATTACCTGGAAAATAATATTGTTTTAAAGCCTGAAGCGCCGAAGGTGAAAGCTTGGGCGTAGGGATGTTGTTGGTATTAGCCAGTTTTGCAAGCAGATGATCGGTTAACTGAGGTATATCACTTACTCTGGCGCGCAAGGGTGGTAAATTTAGTTCTATTACATGAATACGGTAATAAAGGTCTTGTCTAAAACTGCCTTCTTGAGCCATTTTACCCAGATCTTTATGAGTAGCGCTTAGTAGACGCACATCTACAGGGATTTCAACTTGCTCGCCAACAGGACGTATTTTTTTTTCCTGAATTGCCCGCAATAATTTAACTTGTAGACCTAAAGGCAGGTCTGCTACCTCATCAAGAAATAGTGTTCCGCCTTCGGCAGCCTGAAATAAACCGATTTTATCAATAACCGCGCCAGTAAAACTGCCTTTTTTATGGCCAAAAAATTCACTTTCCATTAATTCTTGCGGAATGGCGCCGCAGTTAATAGCGATAAATGGCCCGGAACTACGGGGACCTTGCAAGTGTATTAGTCTGGCGACAAGTTCTTTTCCTGAACCGGATTCGCCGCTGATATAAACCGGAGCCTGATTTCGGGCGATTTTGTCAATCTTGGAACGGATGGCTCGCATGACATCAGATTCACCCAGTAAAATGTCACGGGTGCGCCGGTCTTTTTTAACCAGTTTGGAGCTAGATAACTGCAAGGCATTGCTCACCAGAACTCTTAAGGTAGCTAAATCGACCGGTTTCGATAAAAAATCAAAAGCTCCCATTTTCATGGCTTTGACTGCGCTGTCCATGCTGCCATGCGCAGTAATGACGGCAACTGGTAATTGCAAGCCTTGATTGTTAATGTATTCAAGTAAATTCAAGCCATCGCCGTCCGGCAAACACATGTCTGTCAGGCATAAATCAAACTTTTCATTGCTAAGTAAGGTTTGAGCGGAAGCCAAATCTTCAGCTAGCCGGGTTTGAATATTCATTCGATTTAAGGTTATTTCCAATAACTCGCGAATATCCGGTTCGTCATCAACAATTAGGGTAACAGGTGTCGTTTTCATATTTCGATGACCGCTTGGTCGGCATTGGCTAAAACCAGTTTAAAACAGGATTCCCCGGATTGTTTAGCATAGCTTAATTCAGCCTGATTGAGTTCAGCTAATTGTCTGGAAATAAATAATCCCAGGCCGGTGCCTTTATGTGAGGTTGTAAAAAATGGCTCAAACAAATGCTGCAAGTTATCCGCTGCAATGCCAGGGCCGTTATCGATTACCTTAATGCAAGGCGCGTCAAGATGTCGGTCAACTTCAATTCTGATTTTACCTGCCTCCGGATTGCCATATAACAAGGCATTGCCGCACAGATTGTTCAAAATTTGTTTGAGATGACCCGGGTCAATAAAGACGTTAAGTTGACTTGCCTTGAAAATCAAATTAAAACAGTTTGGATTCTCAACCGTATAAAAATGCTGTTCTTCCAGGTAGGCAGGTAACCAAAAGTCAAGAACAATCTTTTGTTTACGCAATTGATTAGGCCGCGATAACTTCAGGATGTCCTCAATAATGTTGTTAACCCGGCGGCTGTGATTCTGGATGATTTCAGTCAGCCGTATATCCTGCGCCTGTAAATTCGGAGCTTCGGAAAGTAATTGCGCCGCATGGCTGATGGCGGACAAGGGATTGCGGATTTCGTGAGCAATACTGGCTGTCAGCCGTCCCAGTGAAGCTAATTTAGTCTGTTGCAATCTTTGATTATAAAGAGCTATATCTTCAAAAATTAACATATACATGTTTTCATCATGAACGGTTAACAATGAAAAGCGGATCTGAATTTCGCTTTTGTCAGGTTTTTGAATAATGGCAAACTGATGTTCATTATTGTCTTGCCATTTGGCAAAAGCTTGTTGTAATTCTGTCGAGATTGAGGCCAGATTAGTAGGTAAAAAATTCAAATTCAGCAGTTTTAAAGCTGATTGATTACTGAGCTGGATTTCCTGCTGAGCATTTACAATCATGATGCCTGATTGTAAATGCTGAATGATGTGGCGGTTAAGCTCTTCCAGTTTGGCAATGGTTAGCGTTTGGTGGTTAGCTAATATCGCAGATTGTTCGGTGCGTTTTGCCAGCATGTATGACAATAGCACGATAGAGAAAAAAGAAACGCCGAGCAAGCCGGAATAGGTTAGAGAGGAGGTATCGAATGTATGAGCCTGTATATCGTAAATTTGCTCGGAAAGAATGGCCAAACTTGCTAGCGCGGCAAATAAAATGGAGCATCGGCCTCCAATTAATAAACCTCCTGAAGCAATTGAAATAGCCAGAAGTATGCCGATGCCACTTTGAACGCCGCCATCCGCGTGCATCAATAAAGTAATAAAAATAATGTCGGTAAAAATGAACAATTGTGCAAAACTAGAGTAATCCAGCTTTTTGGTCAAAATGAATGGCAGGGTTAGTAAAGTTGTTGTCAGATATATCATGCTGGTATATTGATATAATAACGAATTGTTATCTGCTAATTTTGCGTCAAAATAGACATAAAAAAGCGATACCAGTAGGCAGGAGCTGATAACCCGGTAGAGGAAAAAGATTTTTAAAAGTAACCAGGCTTGTTTGGTAGGAATACCATAAGCTTTAGAAAATGGACATGGATAAATTATATCTTCTGGATTTGATAACATGATGAGTATATTTACCGATAAATCCGTATGCTGCAATATCATCATAGTATCATCTATCCAAACCTGTTTAAATTGCCAAAAATAATCGGAGGGTCAGCTAATGAATATTCATGAATATCAGGCAAAGCAACTTTTTCGCGACTTTTCAGTGCCGGTTCCTGAAGGCAGAGTGGCAAGTTCACCTCA
>CAVUMJ010000408.1:0-10914 GCA_963741375.1 uncultured Pseudomonadota bacterium | reverse complement strand
CATGCGTTCCACTTCATCATCAGACAGGCCGCTGGATGCCTTGATCACTATCGACTGTTTTTTGCCGGTAGCTTTATCTTTAGCGGATACGTTCAATATACCATTGGCGTCAATATCAAAAGACACTTCAATTTGTGGAATGCCGCGCGGCGCCGGCGGAATATCCTGCAAATCGAAACGGCCAAGGGATTTGTTGCCGGCCGCCACTTCTCTCTCTCCTTGCAGCACATGTATGGTCACAGCAGTTTGATTGTCATCTGCAGTTGAGAAGGTTTGCGAGGCATTGGTCGGGATAGTGGTGTTTTTCTCTATCAGCTTGGTCATCACGCCGCCCATGGTTTCAATACCCAATGACAATGGCGATACATCGAGCAACAATACATCTTTTACATCACCGCCCAGAACACCGGCCTGGATAGCTGCTCCCAAAGCCACGGCTTCGTCAGGATTGACATCTTTGCGTGGTTCTTTATCAAACAGGCTTTTAACAAAAGCCTGGACTTTTGGCATACGGGTCTGGCCGCCAACCAGAATGACATCGTTAATTTTGGATGTTGAAATACCTGCATCTTTGATGGCTTGCAAGCATGGACCTTTGGTTCTTTCTATTAAAGCCTCAACCAAAGACTCCAATTTAGCCCTGGTCAATTTGACGTTTAAATGTTTTGGGCCGTTGGCGTCTGCAGTAATATAAGGCAGATTAATATCGGTTTGTTCAGCTGATGATAATTCGATCTTGGCTTTTTCCGCTGCTTCTTTCAGACGCTGCAAAGCCAGCGGATCATTATGCAAATCGATACCGCTATCGCGTTTAAACTCGCCTGCCAAAAAGTCTATGATGCGTAAATCAAAGTCTTCACCGCCTAAAAAGGTATCACCATTAGTTGCCAATACTTCAAACTGGTGTTCTCCTTCAATTTCAGCGATCTCGATAATGGAAATATCAAAAGTACCGCCACCCAAATCATAAACAGCAATTGTGGTGTCACCCTTTGGTTTGTCCATGCCAAAAGCCAATGCCGCCGCGGTTGGCTCATTGATGATACGCTTGACATCCAATCCGGCAATACGGCCGGCATCTTTGGTAGCCTGACGTTGAGAGTCATTGAAATAAGCCGGAACCGTAATGACTGCTTCAGTAACTTCTTCACCCAAAAAGGCTTCGGCGTCTTTTTTTAATTTCATTAAGACCCGGGAAGATACTTCCGGCGGCGCCATTTTTTTGCCATGGCATTCCACCCAGGCATCGCCGTTATTAGCTTCAATAATTTTATACGGCACCATTTTAATATCTTTTTGAACCGCATCTTCTTTGAAACGGCGACCAATTAAGCGCTTGATAGCGAATAGAGTATTTTCAGGATTGGTCACAGCCTGACGCTTTGCGGATTGGCCTACTAAGACCTCATTATCGCCACTGAATGCTATTATCGAGGGCGTGGTTCGGGCGCCCTCACTGTTTTCAATAACCCGAGCAACCCCGTTTTCCAACACTGCAACACAGGAATTCGTTGTTCCCAGGTCAATCCCGATCATTTTAGCCATTGATTTCTCCAGACTTGAATTAGTTAGTAAGTTTTAATTTGTAAGGGATATGCGGTTAATAAATTTATTTTTCAAGCCTGATCATCAATATTCATGGTATCCAAGGGCTTATCTTCAGCTTTGGCAATCACTACCATTGCCGGGCGCAATAGCCTGCCGTTTAAAATATAGCCTTTTTGAAAAGTGGTAATAACCGTTCCCGGCTCAGAAGTGGTGCTGGGTTGCATTGCCATAGCCTGATGTAAATCAGGATTAAATGCTTGACCGGTCGGATCGACAGCTTCTATGTTGAACTTTTCAAACACTGCCTCAAACTGTTTGATAGTCAGCTCTATGCCTTCTCTGATTTTCTGCAGCTCTGTACTTTCACCCACTGCAGCCCTTAAACCTAATTCCAAGCTATCTACTACGCTTAACAATTCTTTGGCAAATTTTGCCAATCCGTATTTCCGTTCGTCATCTAAATCTTTTTGGACACGTTTTTTCAAATTCTCCATTTCCGCCTGTACTCGAAGCGCCTTGTCCAGATTCGTGGAGGCTTGCTTTTGAGCCAGTAACAATTCTTGTTGCAAAGACTCGATATTAATTTCCTGGTTTTCCACAACAGATTCATCTTTGGCAGAATCTCCAAACGCTCCACTGGTTTGTTCAAGTACCTCCGCGATCAATTCGCTATCCGGTTTCTGCTCATGACTTGATTGTTGATGACTCATCGATTGACTCCTAATGTTCTGTAATTTGTTTGGGCTTATATGTAGGGGCTATTATTTTGGATTCAAGGCCGCACCCAATAATTTTGCTGTGACATCGACAAAAGGTATGACTTTTTGATATGCCATTCGGGTTGGGCCAATGACGCCAAGCACGCCTACCACCTCATCATTGACAGAATAGGCGGATGTCACCAGACTGCAATGATCGAAAGCCCGATAGCCCGATTCTTCGCCAATGAATATCTGCACGCCATCCGCTTCCAGACACTGATCCAATAAATGAATCACACTGCGCTTCTGATTAAACGCTTCGAAAAGTTGTTTTAAACATTCCATATCCGATAATTCGGAAAAGCCCATCAAATTGGTTTCCCCGCTGAGCACAAAATCTTCTTGAGGATGTTGAGAAAATGCCAATTTTGCCATATTGACCGCATCTATCATGCCCTGATTGACCTGTTGTCTGTCATCTTCCAAATCCTTGATTAATTGTTCGCGAATTTTCGACATACTCCGTCCGGCAAAAACAGAATTGAGATAATTGGCGGCCTGTTGCAATTCTGCAGCACTAAACTGCTTTTGGGTCTGGATAAACTTATTATGAACTTCATTGCCATCCGTGACGAAAATCACCAGAACTCTGGAATTGGCCATGGGCAAAAATTCAATATGCCTTAATGAGACATTTTCCCTACGCGGCAATGTCACCACACCAGCCATTTTTGTGACATTGGATAACAGTTTGGAAGCTTTCTCGACTACATCTGATATCTTGTCTTCTTCATTTGCCAGGCTGGTTTGCAATTGATTGTATTCGCTTGATTCCAGCGGCTTGACAGTCAACAAAGTGTCGACAAATAGACGATAGCCGCTCACGGTCGGCACCCGTCCGGCAGAAGTATGCGGAGAATGAATCAAGCCCATTTCTTCCAGATCAGCCATGACATTACGAATGCTCGCCGAACTTAAATTCAATTGAGAATCCTTTGACAGGATTCTGGAGCCCACCGGTTGACCGTCTTGTATATATCGTTCCACCAAGGCTTTTAGCAGATAGAGCGACCTTTCGTTTAAATCCTGATGCTTAATCACAACCTTATCCGAGTATAACAACTGGCACTCATGACATATGAGTGCCAGTGAAAACTATCAGCTCATTAACTTATTGTCAATATTAGGATTTCAGGTAAGCATTCTGCTGCAGAATAACTGCCTGAAAGTGACATTATTGATCCTGAACCAAACGAAAACCCAAATTAGTATAGTGATCAGCCGGCAGACTACTGACTCTGACAGTTGAACGCATAAATGCTTCCATACCATCCCAGGAACCTCCCCGGACAAAACGGCGGCTGCAAGTTTGTTTCTCGCAACTGTCAGTCCATTCCCAAACGTTTCCGGACATATCATACAAATTCCAGGCATTGGCCATTTTTCTACCGACCGGATGGGTTGAAGGTCCTGAGTTTCCTCTGTGCCAGGCGACCTGATCAATATTGCCGGAATTGCAAAACTCGCTTTGATTACCACCCGCCTGACAAGCTGCAAACCATTCATCTTCACTGGGCAGACGAAAATGTTTGCCGGTTTGAGCATTGAGTCTTTGAATGTAGTTTTGGACATCCAGCCAACTGATATTTTCTACCGGGCAATCCAGCCCGCAACGAGAAAATTTAGATGGATTATTCCCCATTACTGCTAGCCACTGGCCTTGTGTTACCTCATATTTTCCCATTTGAATGCCGATAGGCAGCGATGTCATTTCCGGGCAATAACTGCATCCGCTGCTCGCGGGTTGGATTTCCAGACTGCTTAACCGGTAATTAGCTAAATTTCTATAACGGCCCTCAGGATATTGGGAAAGATAGGCCTGAAAATCAGCTGGATTATGACTATCCTGAATGCTATTCCAAAACCTTAACTCATTGCCGGAAACATCTGAATCCGGTAAAGCCTGGGGGTAGCCGGAGCCACAGCCGGCAAAACAGAATTGTCCTATAATGGATGAGTTTTCCCAAGGCACTTGATCACGATTTTCTTCCAGCACGCTCTCACGGACTTTTTTGAACATTTCCTCAATTGTCAAACCGGGTTGCACCAAATATTTTTTTAAATAGGACGTATAGAGTCCATTGCGGCCGGAAGTATTATCATCAGCCACCGAACCGGGTGCAGTAGAATAGGCAATAATAGAACCTTTGGGTCCGAACATGCTTGCCATGCCATTTTCAGTGCCCCGCAAACCTTTATACGGACTATTTCGGCAGGCATCCAGAATAACAATATTGACCTGATTACCCACTTCCTGCATTTCCCCTAATATAATAGAAGCGTCATAAGCTCTGGCTTTTAATTCCGATTTACTTTCAATATCGGCTCCAACCGGAATCAGGAAATTGCTGCCGTCAGCCTGGGCGCCATGACCGGAATAATAAAACAGTCCAACCGTGTCTTTGCCAAGATGATGTACGAATTCACGTACGGCGTTATCCATGCCTGCCAAATCGGCATTCTCACGGTAAATCACCCGAAAACCCACTTTCTCCAGCGCGGCTTTGATATCACGCGCATCATTAACCGGATTAATCAACGGCCGTTTCGGATAATCTTTATTGCCAATCACCAAGGCCAAACGTTCTCCGCTCGCATTAAGAGGATGGCTTTTATCGGCCAGCGCCGGAACAGTCCAACTAAGGAACAACATCAATACCACGCCCAGAAGAGTCTGAGGGTTTTTAACTACCGCCGATCCGAAAAGCTTAATGTCATGTCTGTTCATGGCCCGACTCCCTTAAGAACCCAGATTGAGAACCTGTACTCTGCGATTAACTGCGGCCAATGGATGGGTTGGATCGGCCAGTTGCGAATAACCTTTACCATCCACCTCCAGCCTGTCGCCACCGACATGCTGTTTCTGCACCAGATACTCCTGTACACTGAGCGCGCGGCGTTTAGACAAATCAAGATTGTAGATTTCGCCGCCAACAGCATCGGTATGGCCGGTAATTTTGAAATGTTGACTACGCAATTCAGTTGAATTCAATGCCTTGCCCAAGCGATTGAGTATCAATTGCGCGTCCGTACTCAATTGCGCGGAGTCGTATTCAAAGTTGACTTGCAAATCTATGCGTGACGGATCTTCCGCCTTGCCTTCCCCGGCATCCACACTTACCCCCTTGCTGGACCAGCTTCGGCTCAAGGACTTGGGTTTATGGGCTTTTATTTTTAAAATCTCTATCATTTCATCGGTATCAGGAATGCGGGTGTCTGACCGAGCCGCTTGTCCGGATAAAAATAACAAAGCTAATCCTAGTAAAAACGCTGATTTGATGTGATGCATTTGCGTTCCTCCCGATATCAGGGTTTTGGGCGCGTTAATAGCGTACTCATTCCGGCGGCGATAACTCTAGGGGAAGCGCCGGGCTGGGGTTTGGCCAAAAAAGCCAGACGAAAACGGGTCAGAAACTCCCGCTCAGTCTCGTTTTTGGGTAAATCGTCATCGAATAAAGGACTGGCCGAGGCAATCGCCAGTATCATTTCATCACCAAAAGGCGGAGTGATATTAAATTTTGGACCGCCGGTTTCGCCCTTGCCCAACTGTAAATGGGTATTGGCTTTAATCGCTTGCGGTAAACGGCCTTGCGGACTGATCAGGTAAACTGCGTCACCATTTGCTTGAATATAGGTTAAATATAAATAGCTGGGAAAATTTGGGGTGGTGACTTCTATATTCAAAACATCCCCTGCGGTCAGTACGGCCGGCTGAGCTGCAGATACGGAAAGTTTTAGACCTGCCGGCTTGGCAAGCACATCGGAGAAAGTCAACATGGCTTCACACTGCGGCCAAGGCCGAACTGCGGCGTCCTGGCTAACTTTCGCCCCCCGCTGTTCCAGCTCGGTTTTGATACGCTGTAAATCCTTGTCTTGGCCTGCAAAGCCGGTTAAACGAATCTGTTCATCACCGGTAAACACGCCGTGAAGATCGGCGCATTTTGTCCGGGCAATCAAACTGCTGAGCTGGCGTTTTAATTCGGCACGCTTATCCTGTCTGATATCCGGAATGACAGGGGTAACAGGGGTAACAGGGGTAACAGGGGTAACAGGGGTAACAGGGGTAACCGGTTTGGGCCGGATAACTTCCGCCGGTTGCTCAGCAGGTATCGGCGTTGGTTGGGGAGCAGGCAAGGGTGGTAATGGTTTTGGCGAAGGCGTGATATTGTCAGCTTCAGTGGTTTCCAGCACAGCCGGAACCGGCTTGGGAGAGGAATAGAAAACCTGCATGACAAAGGCGTTCTCGGTCCATTTCTTAAAGGCCCGGTAAGAAATCCAGCCGTAACCGTTATCGCCCCAATGACTGCCCCAGGAATTAAACAATTTGAAAGCTTGCTTGGCTTCGCTATAACCCACAACAACCATAGCATGACCACCATTTCTGGGCGAGTTTAGATCATCATATATCTCGTCGCCTTTCAGATTTTCGAAAGAATCTGAGACAAACATGCCAAAGATGACCGGATTTCCGGCATAAATCTGACCTTTGATATCATCCAGTCTGTCAATATCCACACGCTTCCAATTGTCTATGCGAAAACGCGAAGCTGAAGACATCAGACTGGCATCTGGCAGACGGGAACAACTTTTTTCGTCGTAGGGAAAATCAGCAATACTTGCCGCACCGGTGTTTTTTAGGAGTTCCAGGGCATCGGCTATGCTGCCGCCATCGTCACAACCGCTGACTTTAACCTGATTAAATACAAAAGCCGGACTAAAAATGTTTTCGGGCCGGTTAGGATGGTCACCCTCGCGGTTGGCTTCTATATAACTGCGTACCGCATAAGCCGTCGCCCAGGCTACGCAAGATCCTTGTTTACCCTGATTACCCGGCTTAGGAAAAGAGCCGGACAAATCCGTTTCAGGGCTGAAAAAAGCCCGATAGCGCGAGGCTATGGGCATGGTAGCGTATTTTGCCGGAGATTCCGGAATGAAACCCTTGCCGTGAATAGAATCGGCTATTGCCGGATTGGGCAGAATAAACAGGCTGGTTATGATCAGAACTGGTAGGAAAAACCAAGAGGGGTGATAAGATTTTCGAGAAAAAAAAATGACCGGTGTCATCAAACAACACGAGCTTAACAGCTTAAACAGAGTCATTTTTACCATCGACTTGCCTATAAATATAGATTAAGGTCCGATCGGTCTTGTCACAATAGCCGAATGCCATCCAAGTTGAAGATTGGCTATTTTGCGTGACATACTATCACTCAGCAGGTAATAGGATGACATAAGATGACATAAAAACTGTGAAATAATTCAAAAATTCAGTCAATAATCATCCGGGCATTCATACACAAGCAAAATTGTTGCGTAAATGCAAGCCGCCAAAACATTTTTACGGCCGCAATGAGTGTCAGTCTCGGCGGTAACTACGTTTCCTGCGCAAGCAAAAATACTCGTTTAAACTTAAAATTTGCTTATATGAGTACAGCAAAGTTTGATTTAGTTCTGTCCGACGAAAAAGGCGGGGTTTTAATTAAGCAATGCTGGCAATTTTTTCAGGATTGGGTATATTGAGCTAAGCTTGGTATCTTAATATCAGGCTTTCAGCGCATATTGCTATGCTTTTATTTGTATAAACCCAACTGATTTAAACGACTCGCCCATCATCATGCCCACATATTTTCCGCGTATCGGCATCATCGGCAAATTCGGTGATCCGGGTATAGCCGCCACGCTTAATGAGCTATACCGGTATTTGAAAAATCGTGGTCACAGTATGGTGATTGATCATCAAAGCGCTGAGTTCATTGAGGATGACAACACCATCAGTTCAGCCATAGATGCTCTGCCCGCACATTGCGATTTAATTATTGCCGTAGGCGGAGATGGAACTTTCTTGTCTGCAGCCCGTGTGGTGCGATTCTTCCCAATCCTTCAAAACCATGGCCAGAGTGTAGGGCTCTTCGCCGGTGGAGCAGCCGGCGCTCCAGAGTAAGAGTGGTCGCCCACTCTCATTGCGGGCCATGAGTTCCGGGATGGCTTTGCGCATAAGAAAATCGAAGTGCTCCGGCTCGCGGAAAAAATCGGTTTTATTGGTGCTTACAACGTCGAGTAAGTGGACGAGTTCTTCCCTCTCGCCGTGCGGTCCGAACAGATAGTCGCAATACTGGCCGAAAGAATCGAGACTCAGGCTGCGTAAGCGACGCTTGACGCGAAGTTCGAGCATCGTCTTCTTGTCGGCATTCAAGCTGATGTTCACCACAGGGCTAGGCGAAGATACATGGTTGGCGCAAGCCCTAGTTACTGACAGATTCAAACGGAAGGCTGTCCGTAATCTGGGAACAGGCGGAATAAGTGGACGAAAGCGTGTTACTCCTCGGCGATTCTTCTTCGCGACCGGCGCCATTTGCAGTACCAACTAGTGAGGTCACCGATGTCTAAGAGGGTCTTGATCGTCGACGATTCGCCGACGATGCGACAAATGGTTTCGTTTACATTGCGCGAGGCCAACTTCGACGTACTCGAAGCGGAGAATGGTCAGGACGCTCTGAACAAGGTCCAGGGCCAAAAGTTCGATTTGATCTTGACCGACCTGAACATGCCGGTCATGGACGGGATCACTTTTATCCGCAATGCACGTGGGCTTGCAGCGACCAAGTACGTGCCGATTTTGATGCTGACGACAGAGAGCCAAGCCGAGAAAAAGACGGAGGGCAAGACTGCAGGGGCGACCGGTTGGATCGTGAAGCCGTTTGATCCTCCTAAAATTATTGGCGGTGATTGGCAAGGTGCTCCCATGAGGGCGGGCCATGGCGGGATTGCATGGGAGGGCCAGTCAGCAGCTCGCAGTGAATCTCCAGATTGCTTAATCAGCGCCTAAAGGCGCATCGATAACACTGCATTTGCGGCATGCCTAAAGGCATACCCTGATACAAATCGAACTTGTATTACTGGCTGTCAGCCGAGAAAGCACGCGAGAACGTATGAACGGATATGCACCCACGGCGGCGAGGCAACGGTCTCGGGACCAGGCATGGGTGGCGGCCTGACGCTGGTTTCTGCACTGCAAGAAGGGCTGCGGCGGGTCAACGCATGCGCGGCGGAGGTGTTTCTCGCGCTCGGCGGAACGTTGCAATCCATTGTGGCGCAGGCCCGCGAAATCGCAGGACTATCGAAGCAGGCCGCTGGCCTTGGGACCGTTGGAAAATCCGCCCAGTCTTTGCAAACGTTGGAGCAGATTCTGGCCGCGGCGATTGAGGTGCGGGCGCTCGGACAACTCTGCCGCGAGAAGCTGCACCGGTCGCTGGTGCACCTGGAGCGCTGCCACACACCGATGGACCGTCTGCTGGCGTTGCCGTCGGTGCTCAAGACGGTGGGGATACTCTCACGGATCGAAGCCAGCCATGTGGAAAGCGACAGCGCCAGTGTTTCCGCACTGACCGCCGATATGGACGACATGACGCGGGAAATTGCCAAGCATGTTGCGGCGGCTGGGGACCAGGCCGCCACCCTGTCGCAACTGATAAAAGCAGGAACGCAGCACCTGGATGAAGTTGAAGACCAGGAACGGGACCAGACGGCGGACCTCATACACCAGACCAGCGCCGTGATCGGATCGTTCCGCGCACGGCAAGAGGCGGCCAACCGCACGGCGCTAAAGATTGACAAGCAGTATGGGGAGATCCAACAGGCGATCGACAAAATCGTAATGTCGCTACAGTCCGAAGACATGGCCCGCCAACGCATCGAGCATGTTCTCGAAGCGCTAAGCAGATCACGGCCGGTGTACATACAATTCAATCTGCATTCCGGCGATGCGGATGTTCTGGTGCTGCAATGTTCTCAATTATTGAGCACGCGAAACTTCTTGTCCGGATCGATCGCTTCGGTCCGCGACCATCTGCAGTCTCTTACGCCGCACCTGGATGCTCTCACGGAAGAAACTTCATCGCTGGCGTCGCGGACGGACGAAGAGGGCCATTCGTTCTCGACCGAGGTCAACTGCAAGCTGGACGCGCTATGCTCGATTTTCGGCCCCTATCTCAACTCCGCACGCACGGTGGTCTCGACGGTCGATTCCGTGCTGCCCGGACTGGTGGAGATGGCGAGCGCGGTGCGCGAACTGGAAGAGATCCAAGCGTCGATCCGTATCATGGCGCTGAATGCGAAAATCAAGACCAAGCGTTTAGGAAAGCATGGGGCCGTGATCGGCGCGTTGGCCGTGGAATTGTATGAGATCGCGCGACAGAGTGACAGCGACACGCAAGCCGTACGCGAGAGTCTGTATGCCATGCACGGCCCGCTGCAGGAAATGGGCGAGCAGAAAGTCACGTCCTCATCCTTGTCAGCGAACATGATGCAGTGGTCGGGCGCAAAGATGAAGGAAGAAATGGGCTCGTTGATCGAGTCGGTCATCGGCGACGGTCAGCAGCTGTCAAAATTGCTGGCGGTGCTTCTGGAAAAAGCGGCAAAACTGCGGAGCGATCTGGATGCCGCCGCAGCCGCCGCTGGCCGGGGCAGCGTGGTTACACAAACGTTTGACAGCGTGCTTCAGGAACTGGACCGGTGGCTTCGGCGGGCGGGGTACAGTCCGGACGCGGCGCTCACCCGCGACGGCAAGACGGCCAGGTTGTCCACGCTCTACACCATGCAGATGGAA
>CAVUMJ010000407.1:0-3821 GCA_963741375.1 uncultured Pseudomonadota bacterium | reverse complement strand
CGATACCGTTTTAATAGCGCACGGCAGTCTATCCGACCAAGTTTCTTGTCAGCAATCTGTAGAAAAAACCCTGTTGGAAATCAACACTAACGCTCTTTCGGCGATTGCTTTATTAACCCATATCGCCAACCGCTTCGAGTTAAGAAAGGACGGTGTGATTTTGGTGATATCATCTGTTGCGGGCGATCGCGGCAGACAAAGCAATTACATTTATGGTAGCTCTAAAGCCATGTTAGCAACTTTTTGTTCCGGGTTACGGCAGCGTTTGTATAAATCCGGTGTCACCGTTGTAACAATCAAGCCCGGGTTTGTTGATACCCCGATGACTACTGAATTTAAAAAGGGTGCGCTATGGGCTACGCCGGAAAAAATAGCAAAATATATTGTGGATGCAGCAAACAAGCAAAAAAATATAGTTTATGCGCCGTTTTTTTGGCAATTTATTATGTTGATTATTCAACATATTCCGGAAGCAATATTTAAACGATTGAAATTATAAATTTTGCGGCCAATTTAACTGATGATTTTGTTTTTAATCCATTCCGAATTCATAGTTTTTACCTAAAATGCTTTTGAGATCAAGCCAGGCATTTAATAAAAAACGGCAAAAGCAATGAACCAAATTATTGCAATCGCGTTGGGTGGCTCAGTTGGAGCTTTAGCAAGGTTCCTGATTGCAAATTCTATTTACTCTTGGTTTGGCCGTAGTTTTCCAATAGGCACTTTATTTGTTAATGTCTCCGGCTGCTTTGTAATGGGTTTTTTGACTGCTTTGTTAATGCAGCGTTTTGCAATGGTTATAGAATTACGCGCAGCACTTCTGGTTGGATTTCTAGGGGCCTATACTACTTTTTCGACCTTTGCAATTGAGACCTTATACCTGTTTGAAGAGGGCAATCTGCAAAAAGCCTTTCTAAATATTTTTTTGAGTGTCGTGCTTTGTCTTGAAGCTGTTTGGATAGGATTGGTAACTGGTCGAAGAATCTTTGCAATAGATACTTTTCCGGACTTCAACGACTTGTTCCATGTCAAAATGCTTATTGCATGTATGGTTTATTTTTTAATCAGTAGTTTTATTGAGTTTTTTCTGCAACGTTTTAGTATTGCGCAGGAATGGCGGTTGATTGCATTAGCATTGCTGCTTGCACTCGTGACAATTTCGGTAAGCCTATTGTACATTCGTTATCAATACAATTTTCAGCTGGATTTTCAGCAGACCATAGGCATTTTAATCATCACTAACCTATTCAGCATACTGCTTATCTGGGCAGGTAGTTTATTTGGTAATTGGTTATGTCAATACATTCCGTGACAGTCGTGAGAATTTTTCTACGGGAAGGAGAGCACTTGCTTTCAGGAGTCCTCAAATTTCTACATGATGAAGAAAAAATTGCCGGAGTTACGGTATTTCAAGGCATTAGTGGTTTTGGGCCGGATGGGCAAATTCGAACTAGTCATTTAGTGGATTTGAGTATGGATTTGCCTTTGGTAGTGGAATTCTATGATCAGCCTGAAAAAGTTGAGAAGGTGATCAGTTATCTGCAAAACCATATGGGACTAAACCATATTTTGAGTTGGGAAGCAATTGCCTATAGTAAAGACGGTTAAAGCGTCTGGATCTGCCATACTAACAAATAAATTTTTTTTAATTCCACCTTCTTTTAAAGCGATGGAGTAACCGTATGCTTGTTGCAAATTTTACAACTCTGATCAGTTTGGTTCTTGGCATTACCATACTTGGATTGGTATTTGCGATGGGTCTGGCGAAATGGCTGTTGGCCAAAGATACCGGTAATGATGCGATGAGAAGCATTTCTGATGCAATCAAAGAAGGCGCAGAAGCTTTCCTGCATAGACAAAATCGCACCATACTATTGCTTAGCGGCGTATTTGCAGCGATGTTATTTGTGGGTTATGGCTTAGTCCGTACCCATCGGGAATTTGATCCTGTCAGTAGTTCCTTGCAAATGGCTAGCTGGATAACCGTCTCCTTTGTTTCTGGCGCATTATGCTCTGTTATCGCCGGATACATGGGGATGTGGGTCAGTATACGCAGTAATATTCGTTCTGCTGCCGCAGCTCAAACCAGTTTGAATGATGCTGTTCAAATTGCCCTGCGTGGTGGTGGAATTTCCGGTATGGTTGTGGTTGCCATGAGTCTTTTAGGTGTAGTTGGCCTTTTTATGTTGGTTAAACTAGTCACACCTGAAATAAGTCTCGCCAAAATCCCGTTACTGATTGTCGGTTACGGTTTTGGCGCCTCTTTCGTGGCGCTGTTTGCTCAAGTCGGGGGAGGGATTTACACCAAAGCAGCTGATGTTGGAGCCGATTTGGTCGGTAAGGTGGAAGCCGGAATTCCGGAAGATGATCCTAGAAATCCCGCGGTTATTGCCGATTTGGTGGGAGATAATGTGGGTGATTGCGCTGGCCGTGGTGCGGATTTATTTGAGTCGACAGCCGCAGAGAATATTGGAGCAATGATACTGGGAGGTGGACTGGCGCTAGCTGCCGAAAAGGCCAATATGGGCTTTAGCGCCGGTTTGGCAGGTGTGATCTTGTTCCCTTTGGTGGCTCGGGCTTTTGGTATTCTAGCCAGTATGGTCGGCATTCTCAGCGTCCGCCTTAAGACTGAGGCGCAGGATCCAATGCATGCGCTTAACCGGGGTTATTTTATCACTATAGCTATAGTGATCCCTTTATTTGGCCTGGCTTGTAAATGGCTGCTGGATAATCCGGTTGCCGCAGACGCCTGGTGGTATTTCTTTTTATGCGGACTGACTGGGATTTTGACCTCAGTGGCTTTCGTTTATATTACCCAGTATTACACCGAATCCAGATATCGGCCGGTGCAATCTATTGCGGAAGCATGCACTACAGGTCCTGCTACTTGCATCATCGCAGGTACTGCTGTGGGTTTTGAATGCACCTGGATGCCAACTTTGTCTATCTCTTTTGCTTTACTGGTTTCCTATTATCTGGGTTCCAGCAGCGGTTTGGAGCACGCAGGTTTGTTCGGAACTGCCGTGGCGACGATGGGAATGTTGTCCACAGCCGCATTTATTTTAGCCATGGATACTTTTGGCCCCATTGCTGATAATGCCGGCGGCATAATTGAGATGAGTGAGCACCCGGAGGAAGTGCGTTGCCGTACGGACAAACTTGACGCAGTTGGTAATACAACCAAGGCATTGACTAAGGGCTATGCCATAGGCAGCGCCGGTTTGGCGGCTTTTTTGCTTTTTCAGGCTTATATTGATGAAGTCAAAAACTACGCAGGTTTGGACCCGGAATTTGAGTTTGGCGTCAATATGGGTAAACCGGTAGTTTTCGTAGGCGCAATGTTAGGCGCGATGTTGGTGTTTCTATTTTGCTCAATGACGATACGGGCAGTGGGCAGTGCGGCCAAAAGTATTATTGAAGAAGTGCGCCGCCAATTTGCTAAACTACCGCGTGCGAATGATATTATTCAATTTCCTGCCGATTTTAAACCCGATTATGCCTCTTGCGTTGATATTGTCACTCAGGCAGCTTTAAGAAATATGATATTTCCGGGCCTGCTGGTGGTGTTAACGCCTATCGCTTTGGGATTGGTATTCAGAAATTTCATGGGTATTGAAGGTAAACTGATTGCTGCGGAAAGTGTGGCGGCAATGCTGATGGTGGCAACTATCACGGGCATCATGATGGCGCTTTATCTGAACAATTCCGGTGGCGCCTGGGATAATGCCAAGAAATTTGTAGAAAGTGGCGCGCACGGCGGAAAATACATTGTTGATAAGGATGGAAACAAAATCAAAAATCCTACTCATGCTGCCGCAGTT
>CAVUMJ010000406.1:0-8509 GCA_963741375.1 uncultured Pseudomonadota bacterium | reverse complement strand
GTCATTGATATAGAGCAAAGCTTCGGCGTGAGTTTGTCTTTAAGCGCTATTTTGGAATATCCAACCATTGAATTGCTGGCAAAACGCATTGCACCGCAGTCAGAAGCGGAATTGAACCAACAGCCGATATTATTAAATAACGGCGTTGGTCAAACCGCCATCTTTTTTATCCATGACGGTGATGGGGAAGTGCTGCTCTATCGGAATCTAGCGCTATACCTTGAGGACGATTTTCGGGTTTACGGGATCAAACCTAATGGTAACGGACATTTGCCGATTGTGGATACCGCTATTCCGGAAATGGCCGCTAATTACATACGGCAAATTTATGCGGTTCAATCGCAAGGCCCTTATTTATTGGCGGGTATGTGTGCAGGGGGCGTTATTGCCTATGAAGTGGCAAAACAATTGCGTAGCACGGGTCATGAAGTGATGCTGGTGGGTTTGATAGATGCGGCTGATGTTGCGGCAGAGAAGCGAGTCGGCAGGGTTTCCAGCCAGCGTCTAAGCCGTCTGAGCGAATCTTTGGGAATTAATGCTGACCAAAGTTTGGTGGTGCGGGTTAGCGGTTTGGCCAAAATCGTTTTCAAGAAAGCGTTTAATTTAGTCCACTATGAAGTCAGTTCAAAACTGAAAAAGCTGGTCGACTACGTCAAAGTTTCTTTACTTCGCCAATCCCAAATAAGAAAATGGCCTATCAGTAATTTGTTGTTTGATTTATCGGTACGCAGCGTGTATTTGTACGCGGAAGGCAAATATCATCCGGAAAGCGCCTTTGATGGCGAATTAGTATTGTTTCGGGCTACATCCGGTATTAAAGAAGACGAACCATATGTCGAGGTCTATAGCGATCCATTGCTGGGCTGGGGGCCGCGCTCTTCTGTGGGGGTCAAAACATATGATATTCCCGGTGGTCACTCCAGTATGTTGCAAGAGCCGAATGTCAAACACATGGCGGATTCAATTCGAGAATACACCAAAGGCTCGACAGTTTAGTATCTTCGGGTTGAGTCACAGCTTTGTCTGACGGCAAAAAGCGCTTGCCGCCTTTGGCCTGTCCTCAGGACTTGGCTTGCAAATACTGTTTATGTGCCGGAAGGAAGCTACCCGTTGAGTTCTTGCGGTTTGACCATCATCGCCACCTTGCTAAAGTTCTTTTCGGGATCTAATTAATGGATGCAACATTCAGTTCATTTACCGGTTTGATTGATCCCTTGCAGGCTGAGGTATTTTTCTCTGAGTTCTGGGAGAAAAAGCCGCTGCATATCCGCCGCTCAAATCCGCATTTTTATCAGGATTTACTTACCCTGGAAGACGTGCAGTCCGTGATATCCTATGGAGGATTGCGTTATCCCGCCATCCAGTTATCGAAGAGCGGCGCTTTCCTGCATCCTGATGTGTTTTGCACCGATATTCACTCCGGCGACATTGTGTTTAGCGGGGTGCCGGACCTAGACAGGCTGCAAGCCGAATACAAATCCGGCGCAACGCTTTCCCTGCCTGGCTTTAATCGGGCTTGGAAGCCGCTTAGGAGATTGTCGGCTGCTGTCGAAGCCTATCTGAATCATGCGGTGCATACCAATATCTACATTACCCCCGGCAATACCTCCGGCTTTAAACCGCACTACGATGCTCATGAGGTATTTATTCTGCAAATTTCCGGCGGCAAACACTGGGAAATTTATCCGCCTCCATTGGATTTACCGCATCGCAGCCAAATCTATCAGCCTGAAATGCATAGTCCGGCCGCGCCATTTCTTGAGTTGGATATGCAGCCGGGCGATTTGTTGTATTTGCCAAGAGGATGGGTGCACACAACCAATACTTCGGAATCGGCTTCCATGCACGTTACGCTGGGGGTGACTGTTTATACCTTCGTAGAACTGATGACGGTATGGCTGCAATCGAGCAAAAATGAACTTGCCTTGCGGAAGGCTCTGCCTCCTGGTTTCGCCAGCAGTCCGGAGCTTCAGCAAGGTATCGAGACTGAGTTTGCCAAATTAGCCGAGGACTTTCAGCAGAAATTGGATGCAAAGCAGGTGCTTGAAACCTTTGTGCAGCGAGTCAGGGACGGTTATCCCGGTCAGAGTGAACTTGGCGTAGAGTTCGAGCTTAATGCTGCGGTTATCAGTCCGCAAACCCGGATAAAAGCGCTACCGGGAAGTGAGTATACGATTTCGGAACAAGGCGACAATATCGTTCTGAAATTTAAAGGCAGGACTTTGGTAATGTCGAACCGCGCCCGTTTCACACTGGACGAAATGTGCCGGCGCGCCTCCTTCCTGCCCTCAGATCTGACGGTTGTATTAAAAGAGGAAACTTTGCTGGCTTTGATACGTCATCTTTACCAGGAAGGCTTTTTAATGTTGAGTCAATAACCTGAAGTTTTCAGTAGTGGTTCAGTTTGAATTAAAAGTCAGTTATCACGATTTACATTGATGGTAGGTATCCGCCAGTTTTGGAAGCCGCGAATATTTGTCCGGGGACGCTGCAGGTGCATCCTTGTAAGCTTTGCGCCGGAATCCTCGAACCCCCGGCCAAACACTCCCGATTCCCAAAACTTCTGTTATCGCTATTAAAAAACAATCTTTACATTATTCAAACTGAACCACTACCAAATTTTCGCAAGTTTTCAATGCCGAATTTAGCCTCCCCGGCTGCGGATTCTTGGAGGCTCAATTACTGATACAAGTGATACAATATTTATTCCGGTTTTATGAGGATTTTTTATGTCAAAAATAACCCTGTTGTTCAGTTCCTTACTACTAGTTGCCTGTCCGGTCTTTGCCCAAATGACGCAATTAAATACGCCAAATTCAATCGGTAATGCCGGTGATGCTGCGACAAATCAAGTTGAAGAAGCCGCCAAACAAAAGTTGATTCCTGGTCAAGCAGGCGTCAATCCCGTGACTGCGCCGGATGCAGCTGCCAATGCCGCACCAAAAACTATAGGAAATCCCCGTGATGCAGGTCAGGGGGAAAGCTTACAAAAATCTACTGATGGTTCCGCGGATTTGTTCATGGGTGATCACAATTAAATGAACGGGTTGTGTTAAGCAATTCAGTTCCTGTCAGCGGATTTTATCTGCATAAACCGCTAGGAGGCTGTCCGAGAATGGGAACCGTAGGGCATAGGGCGCAATAGGCGTTAGCCGTATTGCGCCGCATGTTGGCCTTCGATCATCCGGCGTATTACGTTTCGCTAATACGCCCTATGGCCCTGTCCGAGAATAGAAAACGGTTAACAGCGGTTTCTAGGATGATGGCATAAGAAAGTTTTTTTCTTTTTCATAAAAATACTGTTAAAATTTTAAAAAATATTAACATTTTTAAACATATCTTGATGTTCTCTGGTTGGGGTGTTTACAAATAACAGCAGTGGCGCCGTTAAGTCATTTAGACTTGCCGACAGTTTATAGCCAAATATTAATCAAATCATCATTGATGCAGCCCAGTAGCTCTCGAAAATCATTGGATTCGAAATTCAGTCTAAATAGAGGGCTTTCTATTGGTTTGCCTGTCGTACTGATCCTGGCATTTTTGGGCAAGACTTTTGTCAATTTCGACGGTATCGGCTGGAGTAGCGGCTTTAGCCATCCGCTGACTGGTTGGGACCATTTGGTTACCATGCTGGCTGTTGGAATTTGGGCGGCGCAATTGCGTGGGCAGGCGGTGTGGATGTTGCCGCTAGCTTTTGTCGGGGTAATGAGTCTGGGTGGTCTTGCCGGAGCTTCAGGTTTGGCTATCCCCAGTATAGAAGGCATCATTCTGCTGTCCTGTGCGGTTTTCAGCATACTTATCACCCGCAAAGTCCGTTTTAGCACCCACGTTAACGTTATGATAGTGGCGTTTTTTGCGTTTTTCCACGGTTTCGCCCATGGCCAGGAAATTTCCACTTCCGCTAGTCTGATTTCCTATACTTTGGGTTTCATGCTGGCCACATTGTTATTGCATGGCGCCGGAATTTTAGTCGCAAAGCTGGTGATGTTATCAGTGACCTGTTTAATGGCGCTTTCTTTGTCATGGCTTGCCCAGGCAGACGATGTTGAAACGGTTTCCGATATCAAAATTAAAAATTCCGCGTTGATGCAAGATTCAGGATTTGTCAAAACATCAGATTTTGGCATAGCTACTGAGCGAATCTTAGGCGATTCTGATAGTGACTTGACTATGGCGTATGGTCAACCATGTTCTAAACATTGCTTGAGTGTTGCCGGTAAGCTTGCGCTTGCCCGTCAGCTTGATGAACACGGCATAACTAAGGCTATGGCGTTTACGCAACCCGTTAGTGCCGAAATCAGATCTGATCATCATCCTCAGGCTTTAAGTTTCAAACCAGCCAATTTTCAAACCCTGCGTCGGTGGTTTAACCTGGAGCTGTTTGATCTCGATTATCTGAGCGGCAGTAGTGTGGATTTCAAACATTATTTTCCGGATATTAACCATACCCCGGGCAAAGACTTTCTAACTAACGGCGTGGGCCTCGCTTCTCCGCCGCTATGGTTCAGCCATGTTTTAACCTCGCAAATTTCCGCCCCTCTCTGCAATAACCCTTTTCCAGCCATTGAAGATAGCACTCTTCAATTAAGCTTTGCCAAATCCGATGTTGACAACAGCCTTAGCGTAACAATAAGCAACTTTTGGCAATCTATACAGGATGTCTTGACATCTTCTGACGACAGCTCCAGTCGTATCTGCAATCAATTTTCCTATTTAATATCCATACAGAGCTCAAGTCAGCCCGGCGGTTTGGCTATGCGGGTTATGTTCCATTCTGTAACACCGGAAAAAATGTTAACGGCATGGCCGGTAACAGCTTTCAGCCTCAATAAACATAATAAAAAAAATCCACAAAATGATCTACCGGATCAGCAGTCAACAAGCATCTAGAATAAAAGAGCATTGCAATGAAAATAAATCAGATAAATATAAAAAAGAAACCACTGATTATCAGTTTGGCAATGATACTGGGCTTGACCAGCACCAGCTTGGAGGCTGCGCCAAGCGCAGCACAGATAGATCAGCAACCGCAATTGACTGAGACAAAACAGCATAAATTGTCTAAAAAAACTAAAAAAGCCAAAAAGCCTAAACAATCAAAATCGACCGAGCAATTCGATGAATTCCAGCCTATACAGCAGTCCGTGCAGCAGCCCAACTCCGCTACGCCAGCTACCAAACAGCCGGTGCAGAACAAAGCCGAAGAGCAGCCAAAAAAGGCCAAAGAAATTGAGCTGGAAACAGTGCAAGTTACTTCCGGGCGAACCAAAAACCTGCTCGGTCTAACCGGCTCGGCATCGCAGGGCGAGGTTGGACAGGCTCAAATCGAGTTCCGCGCCGTATCGCGTCCCGGCGAGTTAGTCGAGTTAATCCCTGGCATGATCGCCACCCAGCATAGCGGCTCCGGTAAAGCCAACCAGTATTTCTTGCGTGGTTATAACCTTGATCATGGCACCGACTTTACTACCGTGGTGGACGGCATCCCGATGAACCTGCCGAGCAATGCTCACGGTCAGGGTTATATGGATCTCAATAGCATGATTCCGGAATTGGTGGAAAAAATAGAATACGGCAAAGGCCCGTATTATGCTGAGATAGGCGATTTTGCGGCGGCAGGCTATAACAGAATGACCACCATGAAAACTTTGTCGAAAGGCTTTTTGAAATTTTCCGGTGGCGAATTCGATTTTTACCGCGCAGTAGCAGCCAATTCCAGTAAACTGGGCGATGACGGGAATTTATTATATGGTTTTGAATTTCAGACCTATAACGGAGCTTGGGCAGTGCCGGAAAATAGTCACAAATACAATGGTTTGCTGCGTTATACTCAGGATCATAATAATTGGGGGATGGCGGTTAACGCTAAAGCCTATAGTAATGCCTGGACGGCAACTAACCAGCAGGCGCAAAGCTTTCTTGATGCCAATGGACTGTATAGTAATCTCAGTCCTTCCGATATGGGCAATACCAATCGATATAGTCTCTCTGCCAATGTTTGGAATAAGGGGGATGACTGGAAAAATGACGCCAATCTCTATGCGGTCTATTATGATTTGAATCTGTTTTCGAACCTGACCGGTTATTTGTCCGGGCCTTGGGGCGACCAGGTAAATCAGACAGAACATCGGGTCTATGTGGGGGGTAATGAGGAACTCACTCATTATGACAAATTATTCGGTCTCGATATGGATAACACCTATGGTATGAGTTTTCGCCATGACGAAATAACCGGATTGGGTCTGAATGCTACGGTTAATAGGCAATATTTAAATACTATTAGTGACGATAATGTCTCTGAGAGCACCGGCGGCATGTATTTCAAAAACCAGATTCACTGGAATGATAAATTTCGCACTATTCAATCTATACGGGCGGATTTTATCAGCATGCAAGTGAGTTCACTTGCCAATGGCTATACCAACGGTAATGCTGCAGTGAACGGTGCGGCTGCATCGGCAATAACCTCGGCAGCACCTGCTATTGCTGCGGGCCAGATACAGGCCGCCGATGCAAGTTTGGCGGCGGCGATCAATGCCGCCAATTCCGGCTATGTTTCAAAAGAAATGATCAGTCCTAAATTCGCTGCCATCATGGGGCCTTGGCATAATACCGAATATTTTCTGAACGCAGGATACGGCTATCACTCAAACGATGCCCGTGGCGCTTTGGAAACGATGAATCCTCAGAACCAATATCTGCCTGGTCAAAACGGTCTGAATACCACGCTCTCCCAAACGGTGCTTACAACCTCTTCAGACGGTAGTACTTTGAAAGCTATTCCGGCATTGGCTTGGGCTCGTGGCGCTGAAGTTGGGGCCAGAACCAATTACATACCCGGTCTGAATACTACTTTGGCCTTATGGTTTCTGCAATCCAGTTCGGAGCTGGTGTTCAACGGCGATCAAGGGACAACCACCGCTAATGGCATGTCTAACCGCTATGGTCTGGAATTGACTAATTATTATAAGGTCAATGATTGGCTGACACTGGATTTCGACTATGCCAGAAGCTACGGTTATTTTGTCAATACCCCGCAATCTTATAATGGCGGATGTCCCACAGCACAGGCGACGGTTCCTTGTACCGGTAGTTACATCCCCAATCTGGTTGGAACAGTCATTGCTGCCGGAATTCAGGTCGTGGCGCCAAACGGTATGTACGGCAACTTGCGTTTGCGGCACTTCGGAGATTCGCCATTAGATTCCGATGGCACTTTTTGGGCCCCGAATGTTGACATTGTCAATTTGGGGTTAGGCTATAAACAAAAGAATTATAAGCTGGATTTCAGTATCTTTAACTTGCTCGGTGAAACCACCAGCGATATTGCCTATGCAGGGAATTACGCCACATCCAATAACACCGCAATTCAAAACGGTGTGTCAACTGCGGTTAACGGCAACTATGAAATGGTTAGACATATAGTCGAACCGCGTATGGCCAGAGCCGGATTCACTATTTATTTCTAGGAGGCTGATAGACTTTAAACCAAAAAAGCAGCAGAAATTAGCTTTATGCTTCACCGATTAAAGGTAGTCAAACAACTTGACCGCCTCTAAATTGGCGAAACCGGTTTATGATTTGTGCAATCTATTTTGTCAATGAAACGAGTTAATTACTACTATTAATATCAATACAGGATTGATTGTAAATTTTTTCCTGATAAATTCTTCTTTTCGCCAGTAGCTTATTGAGGGCGCGATATAATAGCGGGGCTTTATTTCCCAAAGGTCCCAAGGGTGAAAGCCATTCATGGACATTGGGGAGAGCTTGACCAAACACCTCAATGAACACAGGCCAGTATGCTGGATACATGGCGTTATGATGATGCAGAATGCTCACTGACGCCATTTTGTCTTTGAGTTTGCTTAGGTCTGGAATCCAGTTGCCTATTGGGAAATTATGCGTATAGGAAAGCGGTTTCCAGCGCAGTTTATCTCTGGTGACAACCAGGCCTAAAGCCGACATTTCTTTGACGCCATTGGTAAAACCGCTGACGGAAGTAATGACTTTGGTATTAAGCAGATCCCGGCATAAGGCTAAATATTTTGCGCCAAATTGACTTTTGGTGCGGTAGACAAAAATGCCGCCGTTGAAATACATATGGACAAGCTCGCCGGATTCGTCGCACTTAAGCAAGGGCAGGTCGTCAAGGGCAATGCCGGTGGCCTCGCAAAATTTAAGCCACAACGGGTAATAAGCGTCTCCCGGTCCGCTGGTGCCCATTTCTTTAATTTCGGCAGGGTGCGCGGCAAAATCTTCATCGTCGGCAAGCAGCAATTCATCAGGCTGACCGGTAAAAATCATATCGCTGTCCAGCCAGCAAATTTGCTCTGTGGTGGCAATTTTTTCGGCACATTCCATGGCGCGCGGTTTATTGTAATATTTAAACCAGCCGTATTCAGGATCTTCTTTGCAGCTGACTACCTGAACATTATTTATTGATAATTGTTTTTTTGTTTCGTTAGCCAAGGGCAAACTAAACCTTGGAATAACGGCAATAATTGGTGTG
>CAVUMJ010000405.1:0-7765 GCA_963741375.1 uncultured Pseudomonadota bacterium | reverse complement strand
AAGACAAATGTTTTACTGCTCCAGGTTTCCCTAAAGTGTTTTATTTGAAATATCACGGCTACGACAAATTTTTCCCATTGTGGGCTTTGTCCAGATACCGTAATGAATTAAATAAAAGTGCTTAATCCTATTAGCGACCAAACTGTGGTTAACCCCACCGGTACTTTACCGGACTATGGAGTTGACGCTGCAGCACTTCCCACATCCCTGTGGGTCGACGGCGATGATGCAGAACAATCATCCGTCGTCATTCCCTCATCCCTATGGATTGTCGGAATTGTGGTGGCCTTGCCTGAGGAACTGGCTACATTGACTAACCACAAGCCGGTTCAGGGCGAATGCTTTGCGATTAACGATAACATTAAAGTAGTATATTCCGGAGCAGGCCCTGTCAACGCAGAACGTTGTGCGGAATTTTTGATCCATGAAAGTGTCAACTGCCTGATAAGTTGGGGTTGTGCTGCGGCATTATCCCCTGATTTGAAACCCGGCGACGTTGTCCTGCCTAAACAGGTATACAGCTGCGATCAGCAAATACTAGCGACCGACCAAGTCTGGTTAAAACAGATTGAATCGGTATTGTCTGGTAAAATGCCCATTTCGACCGGCAATCTGGCTGAAAGCAATCGTATTGTGGCGTCAAGCAGTCATAAACTATCTATTCATAAGCAGACGGGCGCTGTCGCCCTGGATATGGAAAGCGCCGCAGTATTAAAAGCAGCGCTTGCCGCTAAACTGCCTTGTCTGATTATCCGGACAATTGCTGATCCGGTTGACATGGATTTACCTCAGGCTGTACTACACTCACTAAACAGTCAAGGCAACATTGAATTAAGTAAATTGTTCAGATTTTTGTTAACTCATCCCTGGCAGATTCCGGCTTTAATTAAATTGGGCTTACATTTTAATTTGGCCAGAAAATCACTAAAAAAAATTGCCCAATCTCTTGGAGATATCATTAATTTTAATACAGTGACTCATGAATAACAGTCATTCGTCAATATAACATTGGAAAAAATAACCGGGTCTTGCACAGATGATTTTGGCGTACATGCATCTGCAAACACATTTACACAACATTTTGTTTACTTATATATAGAGCGGGAGCTCTTCAAAAAGCAAATATCATACGAGGCATTGTATGTCATTTAATATTACCGATCTTTTTTCTGAGCATCTCGAAAACAAATTCGATTTGCACGAGCAATATCTTAACAATCAAATGGTAAGAGTATTGCGGACTATCGGTTACGACAGGAATTACAAAAAAGCGCTTGGTCAATATCTATATGACGAGCAAGATAATGAGTATCTTGATTTACTCAGCGGTTTCGGTGTTTTTGCGATAGGCCGCAATCATCCGGTAGTCATCAAAGCCTTACAGGAAACCTTAACCCTAGAGCTGCCCAATCTGGTGCAAATGGATGTTTCCTTACTCAGCGGTTTGCTTGCCAAACAAATTCTGGCAACCACACCGGATAATCTTGAAAAGATGTTTTTCTGCAACTCAGGCACGGAAGCAGTTGAGGCCGCCATCAAATTTGCCCGTTACACCACCAAACGTCCGCGCATCCTGCATTGCGATCACAGCTTTCATGGCTTAACCATGGGTTCGTTGTCGCTGAATGGCGATGAAGTGTTTCGTGAAGGATTTGGGCCATTACTGCCCGGCAGCGACTCCGTGCCATTCAACAATCTTGACGCGCTGGAACAAGCGCTTAGCAGCAAAGACGTCGCCGCCTTTTTTGTGGAACCCATTCAAGGCAAAGGCGTGAACTTGCCCAGCGACAATTACTTACCGGAAGTTGAACGTCTTTGCAAAAAATACGGCACGCTATTTGTAGCAGACGAAATACAAACCGGCATAGGCAGAACCGGAAAATTTTGGGCGATTGAACACTGGAATGTCAAACCCGATATGATTTTAATGGCCAAGGCGCTATCCGGCGGATTTATTCCTATAGGCGGCGTAGCCATGACCACCAAAATCATGGATAGCGTTTTTAATCGCATGGATAGAGCCGTTGTGCATGGCTCAACTTTTTCCAAGAATAATATGGCAATGGCCGCAGGCTTAGCGACCTTGGAAGTCATTCATAACGAAAAACTGGTGGAAAACAGCGCCAGCGTGGGCGCGGACATTATTAATACGATTAACGCCAAAGCCGGCCAATATGAGTTTCTCAAGGAAGCGCGCGGCAAGGGCTTGATGATAGCAGTGGAATTTCATTCTCCAAAAAGCTTAACGCTAAAAGCGGCCTGGGCCATGCTGGAAGCAGCCAACAAAGGCTTGTTCTGCCAAATGATAACGATTCCTTTGTTCAAAGAACACCGCATTCTCAGTCAGGTGGCAGGACACGGCATGAACGTGGTTAAACTCCTGCCGCCATTGAATCTGACTCAAAAAGATAGAGATTGGATTGTGAATTCGTTCGATAAGACTATCGCTGACACCCATCAAGTCAGCGGGGCCATCTGGACACTTGGCAAAAATCTGGCCAGTCATGCTTTGAAAAACAAAAAAACCGGATAACATCTCATGGATTTCCTGAAACTGACACTTTTAATCGCCGCACTCGTGCTGAGTAATCAAGCTTTCAGCCATGCCGTAGTCACTCACAATTCCCTAAAACTTAAACCGGTGCCGGTTAACCAGCCCAGCGAAGTGGAACTGACTTTCAATTCCAAGGTTGAGCTGGATTTATCTGAAGTCTTTCTGGTTAGCGCAGGAGATAAAATGCAATCCATTTCCGCTAAAATCGGCGATAAACCGGGTCTGGTCTTACTATCTTTACCGGCTCTGGAACCCGGCGAATACGCCATCAAACTTAAAATTTTTGCTGCTGACGGCCATCTTAGCGAGGATCTGCTTAGATTTTTTGTCCAATCTAAAGCTAAGTGAATTTCATGGAAGGTATTGCTAATTATCTAGACTCACTAATCGGCGGCGTTGACCTAACGTTCTATTCCATCGTTATCGGCGGATTAATGTGGGGAATAGTTGCTTTACGCCCCTGGCAGGATGAAACGCTTTATAACAGTATTTTGCTGAACAAAACCGTCAATCTGATTCATTTTGGCAGCAAAGCTTTGGTCATCACTCAATTGTCCAAAATTGGCCTGAAAATTTGGCTGATGGCCGCGACGCTGGGCAAATCACCGTTTCCAGCTTTTTTTGAGACAATACAGTTTCAGGCCGGATTAATTCGGGCTATTTTCGCTTTTGTCCTGGCAATTTTCATCAGACAGGTTTTAATAGACCGTCCCCGCTCCAAAGCTAACTGGTTAATCGCTTGCGCCATTATCATCCCGCTGGTGCTTTCAGGCGCCTGGCTGGTGCATGGCGCCAGCCGCCTGGAAGACCGGGGATTTTTAATGACTCTGACCGTCATTCATCAAATTGCCTCAGCCATTTGGGTCGGCGGTATTTTTCAATTAATACTGATCTGGCGGTTGAAATCCCGCAATCTCATAGCCACTGAAATCTGGCCGCAATCCTTAAAACGCTTTTCCAGTTTGGGTATTCCGGCAGTACTGATACTACTGGTTTCCGGCACCCCGCTGGCATGGTACTACATCCGCACATTTTCAGGATTTATCGGCGCAGGCTACGGCAACTTGCTGATGGTTAAAATCATCATGATGACGCTGGCCTTAGGGTTTGCCGTCGCCAATCGCCGGGCGGTCACGGAATATTACCGGAACCGGTCGCTATACATTTTAACTGCCCGGATTCCTTATTACATTGAAACGGAAACCCTGATATTACTGGTGATCTTATTTACTGCCGCCAGTCTGGCCTCGCAACCACCGGCATTTGACATACCGCATCTGACGGCAAGCTGGCAGGAAGTATTGAATATGTTTCATCCGCGTATTCCCCGCTGGGAATCTCCAACTCATGAAGCCTTGCTGGCTGGCGAACCGGGACGTATAGCGATTGTGGGACAAATTCCTTCTGAAGCCGCCACCGCCTGGTCCGATTACAACCATAATATTGCCGGTATTTTTTTAACGATCATGAGCTTTTTTGCCATGCTGTCGTATTCCAGCCGGTTTCTCTGGGCTAAATACTGGCCGGTGGGATTTATGCTGCTGGGGGTATTTCTGTTTTTCCGCAGCGACGCCGAAAGCTGGCCGCTTGGGCCTATCGGTTTTTGGGATAGCACCTTTAACAATGGTGAAATTCTCCAACACCGTATCGCCACCTTCCTGGTATTCGGCTTGGGCTTATTGGAAACAAAGGCCAGGGTCAAAAATAATCAGGGTTCTTTACCTTATTTTTTCCCATTGTTGGCGGCTTTTGGCGGCATGATGCTGCTGGCCCATTCCCATGTAGGTTTTGAAGCGAAAACAGCGTTTTTAATCCAGGTTGGCCACACTATGATGGGTGTATTTTCTTTGATTTTAGCTTGTGGCCGCTGGCTGGAGCTTAAGCTTGACTATCCCGGTAAAAATTATGCCGGTTTTATTTCGGTGTTCGCCCTATTCCAGATAGGCGTCATCCTGATGTTCTATCGAGAACCTTTATACTGACTATGAATGTAAATGACGATTATCCACTTTTAAAAGACATCCACAGCCCGGCTGATCTTCGCACCCTAGACCAGGAGCAGCTGAAGACACTGGCTGATGAGTTGCGCAGTTATTTAACGCATACTGTCAGTATTTCAGGCGGGCATTTCGCGGCCGGACTAGGCACTGTGGAATTGACAGTGGCTTTACATTATGTGTTTAACACGCCAACCGATAAGCTGGTTTGGGATGTTGGCCATCAAGCCTATCCGCACAAAATTCTGACCGGCCGCAAAGAACGCATGACCACTATACGCACGCTCGGCGGCGTGTCGGCTTTTCCATGCCGGGCTGAGAGTGAATATGACGCTTTCGGCGTCGGCCATTCCAGCACTTCCATCAGTGCGGCTCTCGGCATGGCCATTGCCGCGCAATTACGCGGTGAAGATTCTAAAATGGTGGCGATAATCGGCGACGGCAGCATTACCGGCGGCATGGCGTTTGAAGCCATGAATCATGCAGGTGACGTTAACGCCAACTTGCTGGTGATTTTGAACGATAATGAAATGTCGATTTCGCCGCCTGTCGGGGCTATGAACAATTATTTGACCAAGATTTTATCCAGCAAACTGTATTCCTCGGTACGGGAAGAAAGTAAAAAAGCTTTGAGCAAAATGCCTAGCGTTTGGGAATTGGCCAGAAAAACCGAAGAACATGTGAAAGGCATGATTGTTCCCGGCACTTTATTCGAAGAGCTGGGCTTTAACTATTTCGGGCCTATAGACGGTCACGATGTAGACAGACTGGTTTCCACTCTGGAAAATCTAAAAGATTTAACCGGACCGGTGTTTTTGCATGTGGTCACTAAAAAAGGCAAAGGTTACGCGCCCGCCGAAAAAGACCCTTTGGCTTATCACGGCGTGCCGGCTTTTGATCCGACTTTGGACTATCTCCCTAAAGCGACCGCTTCCACTCATCCCACCTATACCGAAGTTTTTGGAAACTGGTTATGCGACATGGCTAAAAAGGATGAACGTTTACTCGGCATCACTCCGGCGATGCGCGAAGGTTCCGGGCTGGTGCAGTTTTCGCAACGATACCCAACGCGCTATTTCGATGTCGCCATTGCCGAACAACACGCCGTTACCCTGGCGGCCGGACAAGCTTGTGAGGGCGGCAAACCGGTGGTGGCAATTTATTCCACATTCCTGCAAAGAGCATACGACCAGCTGATACACGATGTAGCGCTGCAAAATCTGGATGTATTATTCGCACTGGATAGAGGCGGGCTAGTCGGCCCGGACGGCCCGACCCATGCCGGCAGTTTTGATTTTACTTATTTGCGCTGCATACCCAACATGGTGGTCATGGCCCCGGCTGACGAAAACGAATGCCGGAAAATGCTGACCACCGGCTATCATTATCCCGGCCCGGCTTCTGTGCGTTACCCACGCGGCAAAGGCCCCGGCGCCAGTATCGAAAAAACCTTGACGGAATTGCCGATAGGCAAAGCCGAAATCAGGCATCAAGGCAGCCGTCTGGCTATTTTAGCCTGGGGTTCCTTGGTCGCGCCTGCTTTGGAAGCCGGCAAACAAGTTGGCGCCACTGTTGTGAATATGCGGTTTGTCAAACCTCTGGATGAGCAATTACTTTTAGAAATTGCCAAAACTCATGACGCTTTGGTCACTGTAGAAGAAAACGTGGTGGCCGGTGGCGCAGGAAGCGCGGTCAACGAATTCTTGCAAGCCCAATCCATACTGTTGCCGGTACTCAACATCGGCTTGCCGGACCGCTTTATTGAACAGGGTTCCCGCGAAGAACTGCTGGCATTGTGCGGCCTGGACAGCAAAGGTATTTTAGCCAGAATTGAAAAGGTGTTGGCCTGATCAAACCCTGTTCTGCCGGTTTTGATACTGACAGAACAGCTAGAAATGCAAAACTGTTTTGGCTAACTAATAGTTTTCGTCTTTTTTATGTGACAATTGTCGCCATAATACAACAAAGACCTACCAAATTCCTTGGATATCGTCTATACTAAACTTTAACAACTGTAATTTAAAAGTGTGGTTTTGATTTAGATCAAACTTTTAACTCTGCTTAAAAAAACCTGTCTTTTTTTTAAATTACCAGCTGTATAAATTTTTTAAGGCCTTTGCATTAAGCTAAGGCAGATTTGAATTTTTTTTATTTGTAGGAAAATTATGTTGAACAAGAAACTTCTCCCTGCCCTGGCTTTAGCGGGTCTTGGTTTAATGCCAACTGCAAAAGCTGCCGATCAAATTGATGACAATAGATGGTATGTGGCGCCTTTTGGAACTTTCATTCGGACCGATGATGATCGTCTTGCCAGAGACGGCTGGGGCGGCGGCGCAGCTTTCGGTAAAATTATCGACAGACATTTTAATGTTGAGTTAAAAGGTTTCTACCAAGGGTATAACGGTCAAAACGGTACCTGGAACTCATCCGGCGGCACTGCGGACGCCCAATACTTCTTCTTCCGTGACAAATTCTCGCCTTATACCGTTATCGGTCTGGGCGGCATGGATACCTGCGTATCGGCCAAATGCGCCGCCGGCTTCATTGCTGAGGCGGGTCTTGGTTTCACATACGAATTAAGCGATAACTTCCTGTTCCGCAGTGATATCCGTTACCGTTACAACAACAATAACGATGTCCATGTTCAACCGGGCACCACCGAATTTAACGACATGCTGATCAATGTCGGTTTTGTGATTCCGTTCGGCGAAAAACCTAAATCCGCTCCAGCAGTAGCGACACCCGCGCCAGCGCCTGCTCCAATCGTCAAATCACCGGCTCCTGCTGATTGTTCGACAATGGATTCAGATAAAGACGGCGTCAATAACTGTCTGGACAAATGCCCTGACACTCCAAGAGGCAGCAAAGTTGACCCTAACGGTTGCCCAATCAAGCTGATCCTGAAAGGCCAACAGTTTAAATATGATTCCGCAGTATTGACAGCTGAAGCTAAAACCCTTCTGGATGAAGTTGCCGCCAGCTTGAAGCTTATCCGGAGAAAAATGAAAATGAAGTCCAAGGTTATACCAGCAGCGAAGGCAGCGATGCGTACAACCTGAAACTGTCGCAAAATCGCGCTAAATCTGTGGTTGACTACCGAAAAAGAAAGGCGTCACGAACAAACTGTCTTCAAAAGGTTTTGGAAAAGCCAATCCGATTGCTGACAACAAAACTGAAGCCGGCAGATCGGAAAACCGCCGCGTAGAGCTGATCT